>JBDNGQ010000052.1:0-21728 GCA_041689205.1 Pseudohongiellaceae bacterium
AAGAATCAATACCCCATCATCACTCAGATAGTCAGCGGCCTGCTTCAGTATCTGCAGCGGCAAAGCCAGACCATTATCTGCAGACAGCAGACCCAGCTCCGGTTCACAGCGGTATTCAGCAGGCAACTCATCGACTTCTTCGCGGGATACATAAGGAGGATTGCAGACAATCAGGTCATAGCGATTGCCGCCGTCGCGGTTTGCAATGCCGGTAAACAGATCGGACTGCAGACTCTTGACACGGTGCTGCAACTCGTAGCGCGCAAGATTTTCCTGAGCCAAAGCCAGCGCTGGCGCTGAAATATCGGCCAGATCTACCTGCGCATCAGCAAATCGCAGGGCGCAGGCTATTCCTATACAACCACTGCCAGTGCACAGATCAAGAATCTTATCAGGGTAGTGTGGTAACAAGGTTGCGAAACCCTGCAGTACCAGTTCAGCCATCGGCGAACGCGGAATCAGCACCCGCTCATCAACCTTAAAAGGCAGACCAGCAAACCACGCTTCCCCAACCAGATACGCAACGGGTATGCGCTCATTAATGCGCCGATCCACCAGCCTTTGCAGCCGCTGAACCTCCTCATCCTGCAAAGTTCGAGAGAGCACGCTGTCATCAGCAGCAAAATCAATTCCCAGGGTACTGAACACCAGATAAACCGCCTCATCCCAGGCATTATCGGTGCCGTGACCGTAAAACAGCTCGGCGCTTTCAAAGCGATCAGCCACAGTCTCGAGAAAGTTTTTCAGCAGGTTTTCGTTCATATTCTCCGCTCTGCTACAAAGCACTTGTTTACACAAACAATCCAATGGCGTAAGTTATCGGCACTTTAACCACGACACATTTACTACAGGAATTCAGCTTCGCATGACTATGGAAAACTCTTACCGCGATATCATTAGCGCCATAGGTGAGGATCCAGCACGCCCGGGCCTGCAAGATACGCCAAAACGCGCAGCCAAAGCCATGGAATTTTTGATGCGCGGCTATCGTCAGAATATCGACGAGGTGATCAATGGGGCGCTGTTTCCTTCCAGCTCAGATGAAATGGTTATCGTGAAAAACATCGAACTGTATTCCATGTGTGAGCATCATATGCTGCCATTTATTGGCAAGTGTCATGTCGCTTATATACCCAAAGGCAAAGTCATCGGTTTATCCAAAATAGCGCGGATCGTGGATATTTTCGCACGCAGAATGCAGATTCAGGAAAATCTTACCAAGGAAATCGCCGAAACCATTATCAGTGTCACTTGCGGCTCAGGAGCCGGCGTAATCATTGAAGCACAGCATATGTGTATGATGATGCGAGGGGTGGAAAAGCAGAATTCAGTAATGACCACATCGTGCATGCTCGGTGCATTCCGCAACAGCCAGAGCACGCGCAACGAATTTCTTTCTCTGATCAGCAATAAATAGCTACGGTTGCAACACCAATTCTATCCGCTGCTCGCATGGCCTGCTGCTGCAGGTCGGTGCCAGCGGACCGACACCCTGAGCGATGACCCGCCCCGAATCAATTCCAGCATCCACCAGCGCCTGCCTGATCTGCATTGCACGGGTTTGTGAGCGCTCCGTTAGAGCATCGAGATTACCCGGTTCATACAGATGCCCAACCACATATACCTGTAACAGCGGATTATTACGCAACACCCGCACGGCCAGCTCCACGCCCGCGTCCTCAAGCAGTTCATCGTCATTATCAAAGCTGATTCCAGGCATTACGACACTGCCTTCGCGCTGCAGTCTTTGCAGCAGTGCTTCCGGACTAACGCCAACTGAAGCTGATGCATCGACAGGCAGTTCCAGAATATCCAGATGAGCATAAACGCGGCGATTAGCACGAGTTACTACATACAGTGCGGCGTAAATATTTCGCTCTTCTGCGCCAGCAGCCGGATTTGCCACCAGATAATACTGGTTCGCTTCGGGTCCGTACAGAACGCGGTTGGAGAACACTTCGTTAGCCCAGAAATTACTGCTGCCACAGGCCCTGCCCTGACAGACAAACAATGCTGTCTCAGAGCTTCGCAGTAACTGCTGACGAAAAAAGGCATAGACATCCTCTGCTGTGTAGGCTCCTGGAATCTCATAGGTGACCCGGGTCAGATCTCCTTGCAGGCGTTGCGAATTGCCTGGAATAACCCGGCCATCAACGCGCTGCATACGCCCCAGCACCAGCGTGTAGGTGGTATCCGGCAGGTAGCGATAATCTGCAATATACGAATCCGTAAACCGCTGGAACAGCGCAAAATCACTGGATCCGGCAACATCGCGACCTTGTGCGACAGACTGCATGCTGAGCAGGCCAGCTAACAGAAGTATCAGTACTGCAGGTACAGTCGGTATTACTTTAATCTCAACCTCCAGAGGTCATTATGGCTCAATGACCGGGTTTCTTTTCAGTGGCTGCGTTAGAGTTGACTTCCCCGGCATCAGACACTTCAGTATCTGGCATAATAGAGTCTGACTCGGCAGTAAATGGTTCAACAGGCCCAGGCTGACTAAGATCTGGTTCAGTGACAGCGGCCCTGGCAGCAGCTTCATCTGCGTACAAATCAACGGCTGATTCTGGGGCTGCAGGTTCAAAAGATTCAGCCGGCTCAACGGGTGCAACGGGTTCCATTACGGGAAACGGCGAAAACGGAAATGGTCTGGTCTCACTGTTGTAGGTAAGAAACATCAGGATCTCGAAAATATACCTGCTGAGACTGGAGCCCAGACTGCGCAGGTTCAGATTATCTTTACCGGTTAACAGACTAAACAGAATCTGCGCCAGTGTTAGCACCAGCACCACCAGACCAGCAACATAGAGCACTACTGCAAAACCCAGCATGAACAAAATGCGCAGCCAGTGCGAGGGTTCTTTAAGATTATTTACGATATCGTCAGACATTTTCCTACTCCTTCGGATTCAAACGTTTCATCTGATTTGCTTCATATTCAACATCCAGCGCCTGTTCGCCTGACATCAATGAACTTATGATGTTTCTGACCGACTTTTGTCGATAAATGACCTCATAGATACCATTGACCAATGGCATATATACACCCAGTTCATCGGCTTTTTCCTTGACCTGCTTGATCGTGTTCACTCCCTCAGCAGTCTGTCCTACTTCGGCAAGTGCCTCTGTTACGCTCTTGCCTTCACCCAGCGCAAAACCAACACGATAATTTCGGCTTAAGGGCGATGAACATGTCGCTACCAGGTCACCTACTCCAGTCAGCCCCATAAACGTCATCGGGTCAGCGTTCAGTTTACGGCCAAAACGAGCCATCTCTGTCAGGCTGCGTGCGATCAGCATACTGGTGGTGTTGTGTCCCATCCCCAGCGCTGCGGCCAGTCCGGCGATGATCGCATAGATATTCTTTAGTGATCCACCCAATTCAACCCCAAACATATCATCATTGGTGTAGACCCTGAAATAATCAGAACGCAGCACTTTCTGCACGGCTTCACGTACGGATGCGTGCTCGCTTGCAATGACGGTGCCGGTCAGACTTTTTGCAGCAATTTCCCGAGCCAGGTTTGGTCCACTCAATACCCCGACTTTGCTGCGTGGCGCTTCCTGCTGCAGCACCTGACTCATCAGCAGGAAAGTGCCCGCTTCGATGCCTTTAGTCAGGCTTACCAGCATCAGATCCGGGCGCGCATACTGCAGCATATCGCGCACCACAGCACGAAAGTAAGCGCTTGGCACAGCAACAAAAATCAGGTCGCTATCGATTACCGCACTGGCCATATCATGATCGGCAACGACGTTGGGGTTAAGCATATAGCCGGGCAGATAGGCTGCGTTCTCGTGGGTCGCGTTAACCTGAGCAACAAGGTCTTCACTGCGCATCCAGAAGTTAACACGATAGCCATTTTCCGCGACGATATTGGCAATTACTGTCCCAAAACTGCCGCCACCTAAAACGGATACTGACCCTGTCGACATGCTTTTCTCCGGTCAAGGCTGACTGCTGCCCTGCATCAATACAACTCGATTACTTTGAAAAAACACCAGCGCATCATACATGCCTCTGGCAACCGCTTTGGGTGTAATAGAGGCTCCAACAAACTGATCGAAACCGTCATCATGCTTGATTGGCTTCCAGGTTGGCCTGCGCAGTTCTCGCATACCACTGCCGGAAAAATCAGCCATCCAGCGTGAATCCACAATATCGACTTCGCCATAAAGCGCTTCAGTGCGAGCTGGCGCCAGTACCCTTGCAGCCTCAATTCTACCCATCATATCTACGCTCAGCAGCAGGTCGAGGTAGCCGTTGAAACCATCATCAATGGTCAGGGGCAGGATAATAGCGGCCACTTCTGCGTCATTGCGGGCAATATATGCCAGCCGATCACGACGTAGCCCCAGCAATTCCAGATTGATCAGTTGAGTAGCGCCGGGTTCTTGAGTTAGAACAAAAGAGTCTATGATCAAATCATTGTTAAAGCTGTCTGGCACAAGAATCCGAAACAGATTCTGACGGTCAAACTCCCGGCGCGCTTCCAGCATATCGTCAGCCAGAAACGCAGACGATCCTGCGCCAGCCAGTACTACCAGCGCCAGTAGTACCAGCATGGTCAGGACTTGTTTATTTAAAAAACGTATCTGCATCATAAGACATCAACAGGTTCAGCGCTCATTGTGGAGAACCATTTAGAAAATTCGATTCAGTCCATCGAGCGTGGCGATGCGGTAAGCTTCAGCCATAGTAGGATAATTGAACGTGGTATTCAGAAAGTATTTCATCGTGTTGGCGGCACCTTCCTGCAGCATGATAGCCTGGCCAATATGGACAATCTCTGAGGCCTGATCGCCGAAACAGTGGATGCCGAGAATTTCCAGCGTCTCAAAATGGAAAATTAATTTGAGCATGCCTACCTGCTCACCGGTAATCTGACCCCTGGCAGTATTCTTGAAGAAAGCCTTGCCGACCTCATAGGGTATCTTTGCTTCAGTCAACTCCCGTTCGGTACTGCCCAGCGTGCTGATCTCCGGGATGGTGTAGATTCCCGAGACGACTCGGTCGATGTTTCGACAGGCATCCGGGTCCACAATTGCATTACAGGCATTGCGGCCCTGATGATAGGCGGCACTGGCCAGTGAGGGCCATCCAATAACATCACCAGCGGCATAAATATTATCGACTGCAGTCTGATATTGCTCATTCACATTGATCTGGCCGCGTGAATTAGTAGCAATACCAAGCGCTTCCAGGCCAAGACTTTCAGTATTTCCGGAGCGGCCATTGGCCCACAGAATAATGTCACTTTTTATGCGCTTGCCAGATTTAAGATGCGTAACGACATGAGTATCGAAATACTCCAGTCGGTCATATTCCTCATTGTGCCTGCTTCTGACGCCGGCATTGCGCAGGTGATAGCTGAGAGCATCTGAGATCTCCCAGTCGAGGAAGGACAACAGAGTGTCGGCAGGATTAATTAATTCTACTTTGGCGCCCAGCCCTGCAAATATTGATGCGTACTCGCAGCCGATCACACCGGCCCCAATCACGGTGACCTTTTTCGGCGACCAGGTCATCTGCAAAACAGTATCGCTGTCAAACAGACGTGGATGCGAAAAATCGACATCATCGGGCCGATAAGGCCTGGAGCCGGTCGCTATAATGAAATGATCTGCTGTTAGCAAAGTTGCTTTGAGCAAGGGTGTTTTGAGCAACGGAGCTTTGGGTCCAATTCGGATGGTATGCGCATCAACGAAGCTGGCAGATCCTGGAATCACATCAACATTATTCTTTTCATAGTATGAATGGCGCAGATACACCTGCTCATCGACCACACGTCTGGCATGACGCATGATCTGCTGGAAACAGGGCTTGTTTAAGGTCGCAAATTCGCGCAACAGCGGGTCGCTGTCAAATTGCATCACCTGCTTGACAGAATGACGCAGAGCTTTGGAAGGGATGGTGCCAAGATGAGTACAATTCCCCCCTACTCGATCCAGATCACGAATAACTGCAACCAACTTTCCATGTTTAGCAGCATTCATTGCTGCTGACTCACCGGCCGGTCCACTGCCAATGACTATAATATCGTAATGACTTGCTGGCATATCCTGCATTAATCCCTTTATAGACTTCTTGAACCTGCCATCCTCGTGTCTGGCGTTCGGCTGCGCGCTCAGGTCTTAGGCAATTCTTCACATTTTACCGGATCTCCGCCGCACAACTGGCAGGAAGTCTGACCTTCAGCGTTATTCAAGCCACCGCAGGTGCCCTTAATCGGCTTGCGCCCAAACAGCACCCCAACCGCCATTCCGGCTACTACCACGGTAAGAAGTAAAAAAGAGATAACAAACGTAGCCATAACTTACTCCGGCTTCTGCAGATAATGCGTGAAGTTGTCCGTATAGCGTGCGCTGAATTCTTCACCAGCGCCAGCGTAGCTGATGAAATAAGCTGCCAACCCAATGTCCTGTGCCAGCGTAAATGCCTCTTTCTCGCCCATCACCATAAACGCCGTAGCGAGTGCATCTGCACGTGCTGCCGTCTCAGCAATAACATAGACAGCTGCCAGTGGATGCATCACAGGCTTGCCCGTGCGCGGATTGATCTCATGAGAATAACGGACCTGATTTTGTTCAAAATAATTCCGATAGTCGCCAGAGCCGGCAACTGCGATGGACTCACCATGTGAGTAGAAGACGGTGTATACCTGTGGCGCTGTATCCAGCGGTTTTTCAATTGCCGGTACCCAGCTTTCACCATCAGGCTTCAGCCCTTTAATACGCAGCTCGCCACCGATCTCGATAAAGTAACTCTGCAGTTGCAGTGAATCCAGATAGTCCGCGATTCTATCGACAGCATAGCCTTTTGCAATACCACTAAGATCAACATACACCGGCATATCCTTGCGCAAAGCAGGTGGTGACACAGACACTTCCAGCTTCTGATACCCCACTTGCTGCAGCAAAGACTGGAGCTCCGCATCCGATGGGATACGTGAGGTGTCAAGATTGGTGGTATTTAAATTGCGAGGCCCGAATCCCCAGCGATTCACTAAAGGACCGACAGTGACATCGAATGCACCACCGGTCAGTTCGCTGATCTCCTGGGCCAGTTGCACAACGTTGGCGAGATCCGCAGACACTGGGAAAAACTCACCTGGGCTGCTGCGATTAAAGCGTGATAATTCTGATTCTGCTGAATAGGTAGACATCTGCTCCCGATCAAGCGTGTACAACAAGGCAGTGATCTGATCCACGAGTGTTTCGGGGCTGATTGCCGCCGGCAAATCGAGCAGTTTGACGCTATAGCTGGTGCCCATGGTGGCACCGCTCAGTTCGTGGATTACCGCATCGGGCTGCGAGCGAGACAGCCAGAGTACCAGCAGCACCAGCATAAACAGGATCGATAAACCGTAGCGTCGAAAGACAGGCATTAGCTGATTACCCTGAGACAAATCAAATGCCAGACTCTTATGAGAACTCATCGAGCATTATATTTTCATCTTCGACACCCAGATTTTTCAGCATCTTGATTACAGCTGCGTTCATCATGGGTGGTCCACACATATAATATTCGCAGTCTTCGGGTGCCGGATGATCTTTCAAGTAGTTCTCATAAACCACGTTATGAATAAACCCTTTCATGCCGGTCCAGTTATCTTCCGGCTGAGGATCAGACAAGGCAACATGCCAGTCGAAATTATCATTTTCGGCAGCTAGCATGTCGTAATCTTCCTGGTAGAACATCTCTTTCAGGCTTCTTGCACCATACCAGAAGGTGATTTTTCGATGGGTTTTGAGCCGGCGCAACTGATCAAACAGATGAGAGCGCATAGGCGCCATGCCGGCACCACCGCCAATAAACACCATCTCTGCATCAGTGTTCTTTGCAAAAAACTCACCAAACGGTCCAAATACTTTAATCTTATCGCCTGGCTTCAGATTGAACGTATAGGAAGACATTATCCCCGGAGGATATGTGCTGCCTGGTGGTGGCGAAGCAATGCGGATATTGAATTTGATAATGCCTTTCTCATCAGGATAATTCGCCATTGAGTAGGCGCGAATAGTAGTCTCAGTCGCTTTGGAGACATACTTGAATTGACCAAATTTCTCCCAGTCACCCCGGTACTTTTCGCCAATATCAAAATCGCTGTAACGCACTTCGTGCGCAGGCACTTCCAATTGCACATAACCGCCTGCGCGGAAATCAACTGAATCGTTATCGGGAACCTTTAACACCAGCTCCTTGATGAAGGTAGCGACGTTGTCATTGGAGATAACCTCACATTCCCATTGTTTAACGCCGAAAAATTCGGGTTCAACCTCAATTTTCATATCTTGCTTAACGGCAACCTGACAAGCCAGCCGCCAATGAGCCTTGGCTTCACCCATGGTGAAATGGCCTTCCTCTGTTGGCAGCATGGAACCGCCACCATCCACAACCTGGCATTTGCACTGCCCACAGGTACCGCCGCCACCACAGGCTGAGGACAGGTAGATTCCTGCATCTGCCAGGGTATTGAGCAACTTGCCACCCGCAGCAACAGAAATGGCCTTGGTTGGATCTCCATTAATTTCTATCTGGATATCGCCGCTGCTGACCAGCTTTGAACGCGCAGCCAGAATAATAGCAACCAGCGCCATCACCACTGCAGTGAACATCACCACGCCGCCTACAATCGTTATAATATCCATTAGATTAAAACCTGTTTAACTATAAGGACAAACCGCTGAAAGACATAAATCCCAGTGACATCAGGCCTACGGTGACAAAAGTAATTCCCAGACCGCGTAAACCTTCGGGCACATCACTGTACTTGAGTTTTTCCCTGATACCAGCCAGCGCGGCAATTGCCAGCGCCCAGCCGAAACCAGTACCTACACCATAAACCATACTTTCCGGAAACGTGTAACTGCGCTCAACCATAAACAATGAGGCACCGAGTATGGCGCAGTTCACAGTTATCAAAGGCAGATACACACCTAGAGCGTTGTACAAAGCCGGCACATACTTATCCAGTACCATTTCAAGGATCTGGACCATGGCGGCGATCACACCGATATAGATGAGGAATCCCAGAAAACTTAAATCCAGATCTGGCAAACCGGCCCAGGCCAGCGCTCCGTCGCGCAGCAGATAAGTAAAAATCAGGTTGTTAATCGGCACCGTAATCACTTGCACCACAGTAACCGCTATACCCAAACCAATCGCAGTATCCACCTTCTTGGAAATCGCCAGAAAGGTACACATGCCCAGGAATAATTGCAGGGCCATGTTTTCAACAAATACCGCACGAACAAACAGACTGAGCAGCGCTTCCATCAGTGAGCTCCCTGCTGCACAGTATGTGCTGCCAATCTGAACTCATTCATTTCAATCTGTTCAGTTTGCTTATTTCGCAATATCCAGATGAAGAATCCAATAATGAAGAATGCACTGGGCGCCAGCAGCATCAAACCATTTGCCTGGTACCAGCCACCGTTTTCTATTTTTTGCAGTATTTCAATTCCCAGCAGGCTGCCTGAGCCAAACAGTTCACGAATCGAACCCACCACAATCAACACAACACTGTAGCCAAGTCCGTTCCCGATGCCATCAAGGAAGCTCGGGATGGGGGCATTTTTCATCGCGAATGCTTCAGCCCGACCCATTACAATGCAATTAGTAATAATCAACCCCACAAAAACGCTAAGCTGCTTGCTGATCTCAAATGCGAATGCCAGCAGGAACTGATCAACTGCTATTACCAGTGAGGCAATAATCGTCATCTGAATAATGATACGAATGCTTGCTGGCATATAGTTACGTATCATCGAGATAAATAGATTGGAAAATGCAGTTACCATGGTCAGAGCAACGCACATGACCAGGGTCACTGTCAGACTGGTAGTTACCGCCAGCGCCGAGCACACACCCAGAATCTGCAATGCAATCGGGTTATTGGCAAAGATTGGTTTGAACAAAATTGTTTTAGCAGTATCTGACATTGTCTCTACCTCATCAGTCCTGGCGTATGTTTTCGAGCAGTGGCCCAAAGCCCCTGTCGCCCATCCAGAATTCGATCATATTATCCACACCGCGACTGGTCAGGGTGGCACCCGCAAGCCCATCAATTTCATAAGGACCTTCACCAGCCCCTTTGACTACACTCAAGGCCACGTCCCCATCTTCAGCATAAATCTCCTTGCCTGGCCATAATCCGCGCCATCTCGGATTACTGATCTCGCCACCGAGTCCCGGCGTTTCCTTCTGATCATAGAACCCTATACCGATTACTGTGTTGGCATCGCCATCCAGCGCCAGGTAGCCATGCATAATTCCCCACAATCCATAACCACTGACCGGCAGCACTATTGTTTCTATGCCTTCCTGATCATTTTCGATCAAATAAACAGTGGCATATCGAACTCGTCTCTGGATGGAGGCGATATCTTCAGCTCTCGTCAGTTGATCGGAAAGATCAGGCTGGTTGATTGCAGCACGGGCATCATAGGTAGTGGGGTTAATGCCAAGATCAGCAAGTTCGTCTTCAGTCAAAAATTTTCCGCCATCGATATCAGCAATACGTGGCGTAAATTCAGCGAAAAGGCTTGGTACGTCCGTATCACTGTTTAGTGCAGGGTCAAAAATACCAGCGGCTACAAGGACGTTTTTATTGCGGTCGAGCAGTTTATTGGCCACCTGATAAGGTTTTAGAACCACTGCCGCACTTGAAATAAATACCGAACAGACCACGCACAGACTGAGCGCGATTATGAGCGTTCTTTTAGGAGTATCTTTAGACGGCATTTCGGGCAATCCTCCGCTTCACATTCGCGCGGATGACAAAGCTGTCGATCAACGGAGCGAACAGGTTGGCAAATAGAATTGCCAGCATCACACCTTCGGGATAGGCCGGATTAAGAACCCGAATCATCACTGTCATAACTCCGATCAACGCTCCGAAAATCCACTTGCCGGTATTGGTCATGGACGCCGACACCGGGTCGGTAGCCATAAATACCATACCAAAAGCAAAACTACCGATTACCAGATGCCAGTACCAGGGTGTGGCAAAGAACGGATTAGTGTCTGAGCCAACCAGATTCAGGAAGCTTGAGAACGCAACCATGCCAAGGAACACGCCGGCGATGATTCGCCAGGATGCTATGCGGGTAACCAGCAGAATGGCTGCGCCAATCAAAATAGCCAGTGTTGAAGTCTCACCGATCGAGCCCTGCATATTCCCAAGGAACGCATCCATCCAGGTCAATGGCTCACCGGTGGCGGCCAGGATTGCTGGCAGTCCGTTTTCGGCAATCTGACTCAGTGCAGTCGCACCACTGAAACCATCAACGGCAGTCCAGACGGAATCACCTGACATCTGCGGGGCATAGGCAAAAAACAAAAATGCCCGACCAGTCAATGCAGGGTTAAGAAAGTTCTTGCCGGTTCCGCCAAATACTTCTTTGCCTATCACCACCCCGAAACTGATACCCATGGCAGCCTGCCATAGAGGAACATCGGGCGGAACAATCAGCGCAAATAATATTGAGGTGACAAAGAACCCTTCATTGATTTCATGCCGGCGTTTTATTGCAAACAAGACTTCCCAGAAACCACCGACTACGAATACGACGACATAAATTGGTATGAAATACAGTGCACCATGCACAAAACTATCCCAGATACTGGACGGATTATAGCCCCCAAGCAAACCAAGAATTGCACCGCGCCAGCCCGGAGCACTTTCCAGGCCCATATTGAGCATCGCCATATTGGCCTGATAACCGACGTTGTACATGCCATAGAACATGGCGGGGAAAGTCGCAAACCAGACGGTAATCATGATGCGTTTGAGATCTACGCCATCCCGGATATGCGCACCCGATACAGTGACTCTGCTGGGGCTATAGAAAATAGTATCCACTGCCTCAAACAAAGGATAAAACTTTTCATATTTGCCGCCTTTCTCGAAACGCGGCGCTATGTCATCAAGTATTTTGCGTAAACCCATAGCGTTTAAATCCTAAGATTCTTTTTCAATGCGCGACAGATTGTCTCGCAGAATAGGACCGTACTCATATTTCCCTGGACACACATACGTGCACAGTGCCAAGTCTTCTTCATCCAGTTCAAGTGCACCCAGAGTCTGAGCAACTTCAATATCGCCGACTATCAAGGAGCGCAACAATTGCGTTGGTAATATGTCCAGAGGCATTACATTCTCATAACTGCCCACAGGAACCATGGCGCGCTCGCTGCCTTGAGTGCTGGTAGTGAAAGCGTATTTTCTATCTTTAAATAAGCCTGAAACATAGATTCCCAGTGTCGAGTGTCGATTAACACCAGGAGACAGGTAGCCGAATAGAATCCGTTCACGACCTTCCAGTAACGCACTGACCTGCAAGTGGTAGCGTCCCAGGTAATCTTCCACCCCGTGAGCTGTAACCCCGGACAACACTGAACCGGAGATGGCACGGGTATCCCCGGCAAGCAGCTCGTCCGCAAGCAATTCTGTGAGATTTGCACCCAGTCGCGTTCTTATTAAACGTGGCTGACGAACCTGGGGGCCCGCCAGAGAAATCACCCGCTCAGGATTAATTCGGCCAGTGGTAAAAAGACGTCCCACAGCGATTACATCCTGGTAATTAATTGACCAGACCCACTTGCTAAGACTTACAGGATCTAGAAAATGAATGTGTGTCCCGCTTAAGCCAGCTGGATGTGGGCCAGAAAAACTCTCAACCTGCACATTAGAGGCCACAGCCTGGCCTTCCAGACCGGCAAAACTTCCCGCCGAACGGCAAAGATAGACTTTACCAGCAGTAAGTAGCGACAGCACCTGGGTTCCATTGATGAAATCTTCAGCACTTTCACTGGCAATCAATTCAGGATCACCTGCCAGCGGATTGGTATCCATCATATTAATGAATAAGGAATGGGGTATTGATGCGGGGTCAGGCACTTTACTGAACGGCCTGGTTCTGAGTGCCGTCCACAGACCGGAGCTAACCAGATTTTCTACGACCTGTTCGCGGGATAACCCAGGCAGTTGCGCTTCGTCGTATCCTGCAAAGCTAAGCTGATCATCGTCATTACCATCAAGCTCAATAACCAGAGACAGGAAAACCCGTCTTTCCCCTCGGTTGATTGCACTAACAGTTCCCGTTCCCGGAGAGGTGTACATAACGCCTGGTGTTTTCTTGTCTGTAAACAGTGTCTGTCCGAGCTTAACTCGATCGCCTTCCTTGACCACCATGGTAGGTTTCATGCCGGGGTAATCGCGACCCAGGATGGCCACAGAGCGCACTGACCTTGTGTCATACACCTGTTGCTCAGGGGCGCCAACAATAGACAAATTCAATCCGCGCTTAATTTTGATCATTCAGCAAGCCTGATAATTTCCGGATAATCCTGTGATTCTTTGATGTTTCCAGCACAAACAACAACGTGCTTCTTCGGACGCATAGTACGCTCAAGGCAATCACCTGACGGGCGGTGATTCTGGCAGTGGTGTGGGGCTAAAAACGCGGCCAATTATAGAGACAAGAGGAGGTGTTTGCTACCGCTTTCTACAGGAAATTCTTAAAACTCCATACAAGCTGCGCCGGTTCGACGGCGCAGACTGACGCAGGGAAAATGCTAGATCTCTTCGGGATACTGGCGGTAATTGATGCCAGCCATTTTGAAAACCATACGAATAACCTGGTTGCAATAGCCAAACTCATTGTCGTACCAGAGGTAGAGAATACAGCGGTTGCCTTCAACAATTGTGGCTGTTGAATCGACAATAGCAGCCTCTCTGGAACCAACGAAATCGCTGGATACCGCGTCCGGGTCCTGGGTATAGCTGATCTGATTCTGCAAATTGGAATGCAGTGCAATCAAGCGCAAAAACTCGTTTATCTCTTCTTTGCTGCTAGGTGTGCTCAGGTTCAGCATCAGTATGGCCATGGAAACATTAGGTATTGGCACACGGACAGCATTGCCGGTTAATTTTCCAGCCAGCTCCGGGACTGCTTTCACAACCGCCTTGGCGGCTCCGGTTTCTGTTAACACCATATTCAGCGCAGCACTGCGGCCACGGCGGTTGCCGGTATGATAATTATCAATCAAATTCTGGTCATTGGTGTAGGCGTGAACTGTCTCCACATGACCGCTTTCGATGCCAAATTTGTCATTTAACATTTTCAACACAGGCGCTATTGCGTTGGTGGTGCATGACGCTGCAGTAATAAGCTTATCTTCCGGCAGGATCTGATCATGATTGATGCCATAAACGATATTTTTGAGATTACCTTTACCTGGAGCCGTCAGCATCACTTTGCTGGCACCTTTGGACAGCAGATGTCTGGACAAGCCAGCTTCATCGCGCCATGAACCAGTATTGTCGATAATCAATGCATCGTTGATGTCATATTGCGTGTAATCAATCTCATCGGGATTATTGGCGTAAATAACCTTGATTATATTGCCGTTGGCGATCAGGCAGTTGTTCTCTTCGTCGATACGCACAGTTCCTTGAAAAGCACCATGTACTGAATCGGAGGTAAACAGGCTGGCTCGCTTAAGCAGATCTCCTGGTCGTCCAGGCCGAACAACAATTGCCCGCAAGCGCATGACTTCGCCGGTGCTGGTGCGCTCTATTAATAATCTTGCGATCAATCTGCCAATCCGGCCAAAGCCATACAGAACGATGTCCTGAGATTTTTCTATCGGTTTGGTTTTAATACCAACCAGGTGATTGAGTTCCTGCTTTACGAAATCATCCACGGAGGGCACCGCGGCACCCACATCTTCCTGCAACTCCATATACCGGACAGTTAATTTACCAAGATCGATGTGCACATGTGCAAGGTCGAGTTTGGCCAGTGCCATCAACACCGGGTGACTTTCAAATTCCGACATTTCATTGCGACCTACCTGCCGAACAAAGCGATGTGACTTCATGATATTGGTCACAGAGCGGTTATGAAGAGCACGCCCATAGACAAATATGCCTACATTCCGTTCACTGTAAAGTCTGCCAACTACAGGAATCATATCCTGCGCCAGAGCCTCTCGTTGCTTCCAATCGCCAAAATAATCGTCGGGGCTGGGTCGTGTCACTGCGGGTACCTTCGGCTGCTGTTGCTGGGAAAGGGCGATAATATCCGTGTGCAGCTATCTGTGCAACCGCGACAAACTTGTAAGCCACGCCGGGGTTTTATGTACCGCAGCGTGGCGGAAGACAGCCCTATGTGTATAAGCAGTCAGCTCAGCGGTCTGACAAAATCCCCCTTAATGTGCCACAATACCCGGCACAGGCAGCAGCGGAGTTTATCTTCAGCGGTCGAACCCATTCTATCTATCTTCATCACCTTACTCCAGGAGCCTGCATGTCAGGCAACAACTAACTCAGCAAAATGTCCAAATTTGATATTTTTTCACCCGTAATTCCCGTCTCTGCCAGCGACAACAAGCGCTGGCGTGGATTACAGGGAAGCAGTCTGAGCCTGGCTGTTGCCAACGCTGCAGTGCAAAGCAGGGGTCCGGTACTGATCATCACTGCCAATACTGAAGAAGCAGAACAACTGCGTCGGGAATTGCAGTTTTTTTGCGCTGATGGCATTGCCGGAGCTGCCTCAGATTCCAATACTGATCAGGACCTGCCGATCTTTCTGTTTCCAGACTGGGAAACCCTGCCCTACGATAATTTTTCAGCCCACCAGGATATTATTTCGGACCGCCTGCGCACTCTTTATCATCTGCCCAGCCTGCAAAAAGGCGTGTTGATCGTCTCTGTCACCGGTTTGATGCACAGGCTGACGCCAAAACATTATGTGCTTTCCAACAGCCTGATGCTGGAACAGGGCGGGCGTTTTTCTCCGGACAGTATGCGCAAAAACCTGATCTCAGCTGGTTATCAATGTGTAGATTCTGTTCATGAACATGGTGAGTTCGCAGTGCGTGGCTCAATCATGGATATCTTTCCAATGGGCAGCAACCTGCCTTACCGTGTTGATCTGTTTGATGAAGAAATTGAAAGTCTGCGCCTGTTCGATCCGGAGACACAGCGGTCACTGGATAAAGTTGAGTCAGTGCGGCTGCTGCCAGGCAAAGAGCATCCGATGAATGAAGCGGGCATCAACCATTTCAGAGATAAATTCCGTAATACTTTTGACGTTGATCTGCGTAAGTGCAGCCTGTATCAGGATATCAGCAGCGGTCTGAACTCGCCGGGCGTAGAATATTATCTGCCGCTGTTTTTTGATGGCCTGGATACCCTGTTCGATTATCTGCCTGAGCAGACTCTGGTCATACGCAGCGGTGATTTAGACGCCGCAGCGCAGCGTTTCCAAAAAGATATCCATCAGCGTTATGAAGACCGCAGACACGACCGTCAACGCCCGGTGCTGGAACCCGCACTATTGTTTTTGAGTGCAGACAATATTTTCGCAGCACTGAAAAACTTCGCCACTATTACTGTTTCACGCGATGCCGATGCCCGACCTCTGCCGGATCTGTCTATCAATGCAGCTCTACAGAACCCGCTGCGCGCACTAAGTGACTTTATAAAACAAGGTGATGGCGCACGCAAAGGTGCCCGAGTACTGTTTTGCGCTGAATCAGCAGGACGCCGGGAAACTCTGCTTGAACTGCTGAAGCCTGCTGGTGTAAAGCCTGTAGTTGTCGATTCCTGGCAGGATTTTCTTCACCGCAGCGAACCGTATTGCATTGCCA
The DNA here is from genome assembly GCA_041689205.1 of Pseudohongiellaceae bacterium. Classification (GTDB taxonomy): domain Bacteria; phylum Pseudomonadota; class Gammaproteobacteria; order Pseudomonadales; family Pseudohongiellaceae; genus JAVVEG01. Next base: position 16,667 of record JBDNGQ010000052.1, read on the forward strand.
TTGCGCCACTGGATCAGGGCCTGGTACTGGACCAGCCGCCATTGACACTGATTACCGAGACGCAGTTGCTTGGTCAGCGAGTTGCGCAAAGAAGAAGGCGACGCAGAGCTCAGGACAATACTGACTTCATCGTAAAAAATCTCAGTGAATTACATCCCGGCGCAGCAGTAGTTCATCTGGAACACGGAGTGGGAAGATATCGCGGTTTGCAGACACTGAACATTGATAATCAGGAAGCCGAATTTCTGACTCTGGAGTATGCAAATCAGGCAAAACTTTATGTGCCTGTTTCCTCTTTACATCTGATCAGCCGCTATGGCGGCATTGACCCTGATCTGGCCCCATTAAACCAGCTGGGTAATGATCAATGGCAGAAGGCCAAACGTAAAGCTGCAGAGAAAATTCGTGATGTTGCGGTAGAGTTACTGGATATCTACGCGCGCCGGGAAGCACGCAAAGGCTTTAACTATCAATATAAAGGTATCGATTACGATACCTTTACTGCGGCATTTCCCTTTGAGGAAACCCCTGATCAACAGGATGCCATTGCGGCGGTGATCCATGATATGAATTCCGACCGTTGCATGGACAGACTGATCTGTGGGGATGTTGGGTTTGGAAAAACCGAAGTAGCAATGCGTGCCGCGTTTATTGCTGTGCAGAATAACAAACAGGTAGCAATCCTGGTACCCACAACACTGCTGGCTCAACAGCATTATGAAAGTTTCCGTGATCGCTTTGCAAACTGGCCGGTAGTGATTGATGTGCTTTCCCGGTTCCGTTCTGGCACTCAGCAGGATGAGACTCTAAAACGGATCCGCGAAGGTAAAGTTGACATTGTGGTGGGCACCCATAAGCTGCTGAATGACTCAATCAAATACAAAGATCTTGGCCTGCTTATCATTGATGAAGAACATCGATTCGGTGTTCAGCAGAAAGAGAAGTTAAAATCGATGCGTGCCGATGTGGATATACTTACACTGACCGCGACACCGATTCCTCGCACCCTGAATCTTGCCATGTCCGGTGTGCGCGACCTGTCCTTGATAGTGACGCCACCAGCCAAACGTTTGTCAGTGAAAACCTTTATACGGGAATCCCAGGACAGCCTGATAAAGGAAGCAATATTGCGGGAACTGCTGCGTGGGGGGCAGGTGTTCTATTTACATAATGAAGTAAAAACCATTGAGCGGACCGCTGAGCATCTGCACGAACTGATTCCTGAAGCCAGAGTCTGCGTCGCCCATGGTCAATTGCCTGAGCGCCAACTCGAACAGATCATGGCCGACTTCTATCATAAACGGTATAACATTCTGGTGTGCTCAACCATCATCGAAACCGGCATCGATATTCCCAGCGCCAATACCATTATTATTGACCGTGCAGACAAACTGGGATTGGCCCAGTTGCATCAACTGCGCGGCCGGGTAGGTCGCTCTCATCACCAGGCTTACGCTTATATGCTTACACCAAATCAGTCGGGTATGAGTGCCGATGCAGTGAAGCGAATTGAAGCAATCAGCGCGGCAAGCAGTCTAGGAGCCGGCTTTACGCTGGCCAGTCATGACCTGGAAATCCGCGGCGCAGGTGAAATACTGGGAGAAGAGCAAACCGGGCATCTGCAAAAGATTGGCTTTACTTTGTACACAGAAATGCTCGAGGAGGCGGTCAGCGCAATTCGCGAAGGTCGCAGCCCGAATATTGATCTGGTGTCACATTCGGGTGGCGAGATTAATCTGCGTATCCCTGCACTGATACCGGAAGTTTATCTGCCGGATATTCATAACCGCCTGATCATGTATAAACGTATTGCCGGTGCAAAAAGTGACGATGAACTCACCGAGTTGCAAGTCGAGATGATAGACCGCTTCGGGCTGCTTCCTGATCAGGCAAAGTTACTCTTTAAGGTAACGGCGCTCAAACTGCGCGCGCAGGCGCTTGGCATAAGTAAAATTGATGCGAATCCGGAGAACGGTAAAATTGTGTTTGGCCAGAATACTTCTGTCGATCCGATGTCGGTGGTGCAACTTGTCCAACAACAGTCCCGACAATTCAAACTGGTCGGCTCGAATCAGCTACAGTTCAAACACGAGCACAGCCAGGCGGATAAACGTATAGAATTTATTAACAGCCTGCTGGACCAGCTCAGCAAACGGAAGAAGAGTGCCGCATGAACACAAATTGCAGTACACTCGTTACATGTCACCAGAGACTAATCAGTACCACAATGAAATTACTTCGATTTAATCGAATGATATTGCAAAATGCAGCTGCAGAAGCTGCTTCTTTAGCACAAACGCCAGGCAGATTGCTTATACAGGGTTTGCTGCTGTGTGCCGCCATGCAATCCATTGCTGCCGTAAGTGCTCAGGAAGAGCGATGGTTTCAAATCGAAATCAGTATCTTTTCCAATGAGAATTTTAATCCCGACGTTGAGCGCTGGGATGTTGACGCCCAGAGTATGCTATTGCCTGCAAACGCCCGCCCGCTTATTGAAATGAGCGAGGTACTGGCGCTGAGCGAATGGGACAATCCTGCGACGAAAGACCCTGCCCCGGACGACCCTGCCACGAGCGGCCCTGACTCAAGCCGGTCTGATGACAGCGTATTAACCAATGAGACTGCTGAAATTTCAGAGCCACCACTTATTGGCCCGCCTCCCTATCAACGGGATAATAACTTCAAATTACCCGATACAGCCCGTGATGCCTTTGTTGCGCTGCCTCCATCCGAGCATGGCTTCACTGATACCAACGGAACTCTGGAGCGCTCTCCTTCTCACCGTCTGCTGTTTCATAGCAGCTGGCGGCAACCAATCCGCCAGCCATCACGCAGTAGTCCGATCATAATAAATGGCGGACGCATGTTCGACGAAAAAAATGAACTGCAGGGAAGTGTGCGTTTTCGTTTTAATCCCAATGCAGATCGAGTGGTGTTGGACGCTAACATCTGGCTCACGCCATTCAACTATAATGAAGAACCTGTACTTCAGATGATTCAGAGCAGGGATATGCGCAGTAACGAGTTTCACTACCTGGATCATCCAGCGGTAGGTATTGTGGTACTGGTGAAACCCTATACCCCGCCACCGCTGCCTGCAGCAGAACTACCGGCGAACTCGCAGGATATTCCGCAATAATTTCGTATTAGCATGACTCATGACTCCACTGCACTACTGCCTGCTGAACAATTGCCTGAATGCTGCCCATGCCACTGTCAAGCACGGCATAAATCGATTCCATGGTTATCAACTGATCACTGATACCAGCAGCCCAGTTAACGGACAATGCAATACAGGCATAGGGAATTTCCATTTCCCTTGCGAGCGCTGCCTCCGGCATGCCGGTCATCCCAACCATATCGCAGCCATCCTGCAGCAATCGCCGCACTTCCGCAGCACTCTCCAGCCGCGGACCCTGAGTGCAGCCATAGACGCCCTGTGGCCATACCGACAATCCTTTGGTTTGTGCCGCACTCAGCAGCAGGTGTCGCAATTTCTTATCATAGGGGTCAGTAAAATCAACATGAGTAACCACGTCTGCCCTGCCATCGAAAATAGTGTGCTCGCGTCCCCAGCTGTAATCAATTATCTGTGAGGGTATGGCAATTATACCGGGGCCGATTTTGGGATGGATGCCGCCAACCGCATTAACCGCAATAACAGCCTTTACGTGTAGCTGCTTAAGCGCCGCAATATTGGACAGATAATTAATGCGGTGTGGAGGAATTGTATGGCCTTCACCATGCCGCGCTAAGAAGCAGACTTCAACGCCCTGCAGATAACCGCGGCTTACAAGGACAGGCTCAGTGCCATAGGCGGTCGTGATACTTTCCCGGCTGATCAGGTTGAAACCCTGCAGTTCGTTCAATCCACTGCCACCAATTATTGCTATCATGCAAGCACCTGCTGCGCCAGAAAAGCTTAATGGCGCGATTATAGCAATTAAGGCAATAACTTAAATGACCGATTTTCAGCATACTGCGACTTATATTAGAATCCTTTCGCGTCTTCATATCATCAGGGATTTTCCGTGAAACTATTTTTTGCACACTTTTTACAAACGCTTGGCCACATTCTCTGGCAGCAGAAAATATTGCCTCAACGACTATTTCGACCCGTTTTTAAATATCTGCGCAGCAGTAATAATGCCGATTTTTCTTTCAGTATTAATTTCTACGGGCTTGAGTACCTGGGAAACTTGAACAACAACATTGATTACAATATTTACTTTTATGGTGCATTCGAAAAACCTCTACTGAATTTCCTGAGCGATGCGATGCAATCTTTTGTAGCCGGAGAAAAAACCGGAGTATTCGTCGACATCGGGGCAAACGTTGGCCAACATTCTTTGTACATGTCTCGTTGCTCTGCTCAGGTGCATGCTTTTGAACCTTATTCGCCAGTGCGGAATCGACTTGTGGAGCAGATCTCACACAATAGTATTGACAATATTCAGGTACACCCGCTGGGGTTGAGCAATGAAAACACCAGCCTGCCTTTTTTCGCCCCTACCGGGAATAACGCAGGAATTGGTTCCTTTGATGCCAGCTCTGTTGAGAAGGGTAATAAAAAAATTGGAGAACTGGAGTTAATTCGCGGCGATGATTTTTTTAATACAGTAAACCCTGAGCGAATAGATCTGATTAAAATTGATGTAGAGGGATTTGAAAAACCGGCACTCGAAGGTTTGCAAAAGACTTTGCGTAAATATCGTCCTCTGATTGTCTGTGAGATCACCTATGGCAAGGCCTTATCAATTCAATCTCGCGATGAAATTCTGCAGTTGCTGCCAGAGAACTACACACTGCTGGCGTTTAATAAACGCAAAGCTGATGGCAGCAAAGCCAGACGCAGAGATGCCAAAACACGTCTGTCAGGGCAGTATGAAGTTATAGATTACAAAAACACGCTGAAGAGTGGCCAGGATGATGTGATCGCCTGTCCAGATGAAAGATATAGGGATTTGCCGCGCAGGAATCTGCAGAAATAACAACAACGATAAGTAGAGAACTGGTACGCCCGACAGGAATTGAACCTGTAACCCCCGGCTTAGAAGGCCGG
>JBDNGQ010000053.1:0-19102 GCA_041689205.1 Pseudohongiellaceae bacterium
CCGCCCCGTTGCTGGCCGCCCCTGTCACCGTAAAGTAACTGCCATCAGTAAGACCATCTGTGTCGCTGGCCGTCAGTGTGCCCGTGATCGCCCCGCCATCCTCCGCGCCCGTGCCACTGGTATTACCACCAATCACAGTCGACGCGCAGCCTGCCGCGGCCGCCGTGAGTTCCGCCGCCGCAGCAGCAGCGTTGGAAACAAATACCAAATCGGTGGCCTCAATCCGGGTGTCAACCGTGGCCATCAGTGTCAGCTCGCCCGCGGTAATGCCATCACCACCCGATTCGAGATACTGATAAATCGCCGAACTGTTGGCGTCGGTGACAATAAAGAAAGCGACGACGCCGTTGCTGGCGTTGGTCCAAGTCGCCCCGGCCTGCAGTTGGGCCGCCGACTCGGCCACACTGTCCGCAGCGCCAGTCACGACCGAGTCCAAGAAATAAACATTTCCTGCAGTCACCGTTAAGGCACCGGTCACGGCCGTGGTTGCGGTTTGCGTCGTCATGGCGGCCAGATTGAGCTTGTCAACGCCCGTCGTGAATTGGGTGATGGTGTCGCTGCCGTTGGTTGCCGCATTGGCGCCGAAAATGACGGTATCGATGTCGCCTCCGTCCGCCCCGAGCGCGATGCGGTCATTGCCGGCACCACTGTCGATGATGTCTGCGCCCGCACCCGCCGTGATGATGTCATCTCCCTCGCCACTGAAAATGATGTCTGCACCCGCACCCGTGGTGATGATGTCGTGGCCCGCACCACTGACGACGATGTCTGCACCATCACCCGTAGTGATCGTGTCATGGCCCGCACCACTGATGACGATGCCTGCACCATCGCCCGTGGTGATGGTGTCGTTGCCGGTGCCGGTGGTCACTTTGTTGTCGCCGACGCCTGCGGTGATGGTGTTGTTGCCGTCGCCGCCACAGATGATGGCGTTACCGGCGCCCGTCGTGATGGTGTCGTTTCCGGTGCCGGTGGTCACTTTGTTGTCGCCAGCGCCTGCGGTGATGGTGTTGTTGCCGTCGCCACCACGGATGAAGGCGTTGCCGGCGCCCGTCGTGATGGTGTCGTTTCCCAACAGCGTGTGGATGATGGCGTTGCCGGCTGCCGTCGTGATGGTGTCGTTTCCGCCCAAGCCGTAAATGGTGAAGTCGCCCGCACCGGCGGTGTAGGTATCATTACCCGTTGTCAGGTTAATCTCAAACGATGCCTTTTCAACAGCAATCGAGACGCCGTCAATCTGCAGCACCGCATGGTCATTATCAAGCGCAAATCCGAGCTTATTTGTGTCCTGTCCAGTCAGTCGCGCCGCAAACACCTGCCCTTCATCGCCTGGGGAATCGTTGTTACCATTTAAATGTCGATCCAGCGCGTGTCCAATCTCTTCCAGCAACACCTGGCGGATAAAGTCGCTGCTGAAACCCATGTTGATCCAGTCGGCATTGACATAAATACGCTCGCTACCGGTGTGTCCCACTGCGGCATAGGCGGCCAGTGCGCCGTTAAGATCCGCGCTGCTGCGCAGTTCTATAACAATGCCGAACCCTTCGCCGCCCAGCAGGTCAGCAATTGCAGCAGCGTTGGCAGTAAACGTTTCGGGGTCAGTGCCGGCATTACCAAACACTTCCTGCAGCAGTGGCAGATAATGTTCCGCGTCTGTCGGCGCACTCAGCAGTTGCTCAACCTGCGCCAGCGCAGTTTCCCAGGTATCTATGGCTACCGGGTTGTTAAGCAGAGCAGCACCTTCGATGATCAATTGCTGCGGAACACTATTATCAGTGTCAGCGTTATCAGAGTCAGAGCTATCGCTGGCAATGTTATCGGTGTCAGCCGCATCGCTTTCTAAGGTATCGTCGCGATTCTCATAAGCAGGCCCATAGACGGCCGTCTCCAGCGCGCTGATCACCAGGTCGGAATCTGACGTGAACAGCGTAGAATCGGTGACCAGCGTGTCGGCCACATCGGCCATGCCGGCGCCATCGAACATGAAGCGCGGTTCCAGCGCCATCAAACCAGGCGAGGAGCGCACCAGTTGATTTTTCTTCGAATTTTGTTTACCTGCTGCCTTCTTTGCTGCTGCAGCTTTTTTATCCGATTTAGACTTCATGTTAATCCCTCACTCTATGGGGCTATCTGCTGTGCATTATTTTTTCGGTAGTACTTCAGCCGGTCTTACAATTATTGTTCATTTCGCGATCTAAAGGCCTGTCGGTACGCTCAAGAGCACGGTGCCACTCATTCCTGCAATCAGTTCCGGATGCTGCCCCTCAAACGAGGCAGAGACCTTAACGGACTGACTCACAGGGTCCACACGTGCACCAATTCGATTAAGTTTTGACGCATACGATTTACCGGTTTCATCGATCATCACTTCAAAAGCAAAGTCCTTCGTCATCCAACTCAACCAGCGCGAAGGCACGATAAACTCGAGTTCCAGATTGCTGTCATCCAGAATGTCGAGCAAAGGGTCACCCACCTGCACGAACTGCTTCGCACGCACCAGCTGATCCGCAATACGGCCGGAGAAAGGCGCACGGATTTCGCACTTGGACAGAAGCGCCTGGTTAAACGCAACTTCAGCCTGAGCTTTATCCAGCTCGGCCTGCGACAGATCCAGCTCCAGCTTGCCCACCGAGTTCAGTTCATCCAATCGCAGATTCGCGGACGCCACACTCTGTGCTGAGCGCTCCTGAGCCTGGGCTTTTTGCAGCTGTGCCTCTTGCAGCGAACAATCCAGCGCAATCAATACCTGCCCGGACCTGAAAGAGCCGCCCTCCTGCACGCTGATACTGCTGATAATTGCACTCACCTCAGAGGCCAGAGTGGTGTATTGCAGGGGGATCAACTGGCCGCGGATCTCCTGGCGCTCTATTGCCGACTGCGCATGCGCCGTGTTAGTCGCCTGCCCTGAAAGCAGCCCTGCGCACAGCAGGCCGATTAAGACAAACATGGGAACCACTCGTTTCTTCATAAACATAGCGCTCAACTCCTGTAATCCATTTCTTTGAACATCTGTATCTGCTGGATTAATTCTTCCAGACTCATCTCGCTGACATTGCCGATCGGTGCTTCCGTCCCCAACGTGTATTCAAGTCTGGCCAGGGAGGCCTGCGTCTCCGCCCATGCCTGGTAGCGGCGCAACAAACTCAGCAGAGCTGCGGTTTCGCTGTTGATGACATCGAGCGTACTTTGCAGGCGAGCCTCCTCGCGATTGGTGACCTGCGCCAGCAGACGTCGATCCGCATCCCATATCTGCTCGGCACGACGGAACTGGCCGATGGAATTGGCAAACTGCAGACGAGCCAGGTGCAGCTGAGCCAGCACCGCCATCTGCATGGCCATGCGGCGCTGGTCGGCCAGCACCACACCGGATTCGGCCAGATTCAATCTGGCGGGAGCGCTGAGCAGGCTGAACAGATTAAAAGACAACTGCGCACCAATCTGGTCCCAGTTGCTATTCACCAGGAAGCGATCAGTATCGTAATTAATGTTGTAGTCGAAACTCAGGTTAGGGAACAGCCCCACCAACGTCTTGCGCACCTCCAGGCGGGCAATGCTGGCGTTGTAATGCTGTTCGCGGATGTCAGCATTCTGGCCCATGGTTATTTCCTCCATGGTTTCAATGGACACCTGCAGCAACTGAGCGTTCAGGATCATATCCGGCTCATTGACGCGGATAGTTACTCCCAGAGGGGCATTGATCAGCGCAGCCAACTCGATCTGGGCAGTGGAGAGCTCCTGGCGAATGGCTTCCAGCAGCCGCAGATTTTCCAGCAACTGGCGCTGATAACGGAGGTTTTCCACCGGGTCGCTGACCAGCTCCAATTCTGCCTGGCGTGCATCGCGCAGCGCACTCTCTGCCATTTCAATGGCATCACGAACCTCGCCCTCCATCTGCTGGGCACTGGCAGCACGCCAGAACGCGATATGCACATCCTGTTTGACCAGGTGCATGGCTTTGCGACGCCTCTCATACGCTATCACCACACGATCACCTTGCTGCTGGGCATTGTAATAGCCCATACCCAGATCCAGCAGGCTCCAACTGACGCCAGCATTGGAGAGCACATGGTCTTTCTCTTGAGAGATAAAACGCGAAGGGGATTCCTCACCGGTGGCGCTGTCCCTGCTCTGGCTGATACGGTCGTTGTTGCGGCTGGTATAACCGGCCTGGGACAGCATCGCTGGCAGCATGTCGTAATTGTTGACATCGAGCTGATTGAGCTCTAATGCCTGCTCCATCATTCGGGTACGGACACCGGTATTGTATTTCAGCGCTCTGGCGAGAGCCTCATCAAGAGTCAGCTCCAAGACCAGCGGCGGCACTTCCTGGGATACGCGCGTGCGATCAAGCCGCGCCTGCTGCATCAGGGCGACGTCCGTAATTGCTTCGGGCTGCACCATCACACAGCCCGTCAGGCTCAGCAGGCTGAAAGCAGCCATACTCATCAGTTTTCCAACTGCTCGCATCAATGCATCCGTTTCTTCTAATTCTTAAAAATCAGCCATATACCCACTGTGGCCAAAGGTATGGCGGGCACCTTGGCATAGTAATGGTTGTTTCGTGAAACTCAAAAACTAAATGGGGGAGAAATAGGGTGCTTTTGATGTGCGTCACAAATACTTAATTAAGTTGTGTTGATGGGTGAGAGCAGCCAAACCGTGCGCTGCCGCAGATCAACCAGGTCAGCTGCAGTGTTGAGTTACAGGTCATATACGCGGCATTCAGCTGCCCGGTTCAGGCTTAGCCGGTCTTGCCCATCAGAACTATTCCGGCAAGGATAAAGCCAGCCCCGGCCAGTTGATAAACAGTGATCACTTCATTGAACACAAAACGCCCAATGACCAGAACCAACAGCACCGAGAGGCCGGTATAAACCGGGTACAAAGTTGATACCGGACTGCTGCGCAGGACCAGTATGTAGTAGAAAAAAACCAGACCGTAGATAGCCAGCGAGAGCAGCACATAACGCCACTGCTCCAACATCAACTGCATATAGTTGCTGTGCGTCTGCACGGACACCCATTTCAACAGGCCATGGGATGAGGCCAGCAGGAAAGCCAGCAGAAACGCATGCGTTAACAGAACAGTATATTTACTCACCGCGTCTCATCCAGGTTGCTTTTATTTTTGTCCAGCAGATAAGTCGGACGCTTTTTGACTTCATCGTAAATCTTGCCAACGTAGATGCCGATCATCCCGACGCTGAACATCAAAATGCTGCCAATCAACAGTATCAGTAATATCACGGTGGTAAATCCATCCACCGCATTGCCGGCAAGTTTATCAAACAGCGCAATACTGCCAATTACCAGGCTGATCACAAAAGTGAGGCCTCCGAGCAGAGTAACAATCTGCAGCGGAAATGCGGTGAATGAGGTAATCGAGGATACGGCATACCGAAACAGCGCCATATTGCCCCACGAGGAACGCGCACGGACAGAAGCAGGCACATCGAAAAATATCCGCGCAGTTGGGAAGCTCATCCACTTGACCAGACCGCGGAAGAAACGGTTATGCTCGGGCAGACGGCAGTAAGCTGTGACCACCTGCTTATCCAGCAGTTTAAAATCGGTATCACCACTGATACTCAAGGTGGTCAGAAAGTTGAACAACCGGTAGTAACTGCGTACCAGCAGGTTTTTTGTCAGGGTCTCATCCCCTCTGGATGCTTTGACTGCCTCCACCACCAGGTAACCCTGTTGCCAGCGTTCAAGCATTTCTGTCAGTAATGCGGGAGGGTGCTGCAGATCGCTGTCCATTACGATAACTGCATCGAAATCTTCCGCATTGCTTAGACCCGCCAGTATTGCTGCTTCTTTGCCGAAATGGCGACTCAGACTCAGCAGCCTGATATTGTGATCCAGCAGTCCCCTCTTCAATACCACGTCCGCAGTCTGATCCGAGGAACCATCATCGACCACAATAAGCGTGAACTTTACCGCACTGTCTACCTGGTCGTGAGCATGAGCATGATTAAGAGCGTGATCAAGACTATGAGCCTGCGTATAAGCAAGAGTGTGACTCAGAATCACGGACAGATTGGCATCAATGTCAGCCGCTTCATTCAGCACCGGAATAATGATTGCAACAGATTTCATACGCTAGTCTCTCAGCCAGTTAACAGCGGCAGCATCAGGGCGGATCCGCTGCTGGGTTGAATACGTCATCCATCCCTCTGCTGAGGTATAACGCAGATAAAAAGGCGCATTATCCGGCAGAGTTACGCGCAGACGTCCGGCCGCAGGCGCAGGAATAACACCAATCACATCGGACACCACATGATAAACGCCTGTGTCGTAAGGCCCGAACTGCCAGGAAAAATAACCGTTCCGATAATCAAAGTTCAGCGCCAGGGGTGCTAGCGCAGCAAGATGCTGCTGATGAGCAGCAATCTTTTGTGGTATGGAAGCACTGACATCCCGCATGCACATGCATTCTCTATCCAGCGCCCATAACTCAGTAACGCTGCTATCCAGATAAATGGCGTCCACCACGGGCCGGGGTGAAGTCTGCGTCAACAGACGCGTCTTCAAATCCTGCAAGCCCGTGAAGAACCAGAATGAGGGCAGCAGACTTTCTGAAGGAATGAATGCGGTGGCAGCATCCTCTGCCCAGATGAATTTAGCCTGCACATCAAATTCCTCGGCCACCGCCGCAACCGACTGCCGCGCACTCATGCCATGAATCAGACTGATCATCAGCAGCACGGGCAAGGCCGCGTAAACGAGCACTATCGGTGCCGCACGATCCAGATCAGTGCACCTCTTTATCAGCCGTTCGGCAAAGAACGCCAACGAAAAACTCAGCACTACCCACAGCAGCAACAGATAGCGATCCGGGCTGTTGATCCCCGGAGAACTCACCAGCGGCACCAACGGAATTAACACCAATGCCGCAGTCAGCAACACCACTACCAGCCAGGAGCGGGCCAGTACCGCGTAAAACCCAAGCATCAGCAGATAGATAATCCCCGCCGCCGGCCACAAACCACCCAGCAGTAAGTCAGGAAAATTCGCAAAGCTTTGCATCACGTCAATAATAAAAGCGCTGTTCAAATACTCGCTGCTCTCGACATAGCCGCCGCTCAGCGTGCCGAGCATAGAAGCCCGCCACGCGGTATAGGCGGCCGCAATGATAATAAACGGCAACGCCGCGCGCAGACGTTGCCGCCAGACTGACTCCGGCAGAAACGGCAGCAACAGCACCAGCGGCACATAGATTTCTTTGGCGGTTATTGCCAGCACGTATAAAATTGCGCTGACGGCCAGCAGGCTTGTAGAGCCGGTGCGCAGATAGCGCACAAACAGGTATAGCGACAGCAGGCAGAACAGCAGGCCTTCAATGTAGTGGCGGGTCATCAATTGCTCAGTGACCAGTTGCGAAGGCGCTCCCAGCAGAAATAGTACCGCGCCAAAAAATGCGAAATCGCGTCTGAGCCATAATGTCATACACAGATACAGCGCAATTGCTGCCGCTGCCAGAGCCAGCAGTTGATGCAGGTAAAATGCGCTCGGGTTCATGCCAAACAGGATCAGATCACTTTCAAAGGACAGGATCAGCCAGGGCGTCAGATTGGCCGGTGAAAACTGCTGCCAGACCTGGGGATTAATGAAGTCATCTATAATTGAGTATTGATGAAGATGGAGCAGGATCTGCGGATCATCCCAGCGCCAGTTTCCAGACAGCACACTGAAATTGAGTAGCACCGTCAGGCCCAGCAGCAGGCCAGCTCTGAACAGATCGTTTCTCGACACCCTCATGTCTTGAAATACTCTGGCAATAACGTCACTGCGGTTTCTCCTCGGAAGAGTGGGCATAGTAGTTTGATAAACCAGAGAAATCAAAAGAAGCTGCAGGCTCCCGCTGCGGGGGTATAGTGTGGTAATTTAGACAGCATGACCAACGCTCTGAACTGGTCCCCGCAGTAAACCCAAATCCCAAGGACTACAAAATGAGAATCGGTGTTTTATCCCGCAACAGTAAACTGTACTCAACAAAAAGGCTGGTAGAGGCGGCGCGGGCGCGAGGGCATGAGGCGCGGGTCATCGACGTTCTGAAATGTTATATGAACATTACCGCCAATAATCCCACCGTGCATTTTAAAGACAAAGGCGATCCTGAATCGCTGGAATTCGATGCGGTAATTCCACGCATAGGCGCCAGCGTCACTTTGTATGCCTGCGCCGTGCTGCGGCAATTTGAAGTCTGCGGCACTTACTCGGTCAACGAATCCATTGCCATCACCCGCTCGCGCGACAAGTTGCGCGCTCATCAGTTGCTGGCGCGGCGCGGCATTGGTCAGCCGGTGACCAGCTATGCTCACTCAGCGGATGCCACCAATGATTTGATCGCCTCCGTCGGTGGCGCTCCACTGATAGTCAAGATCATGCAAAGCACGCACGGTAATGGTGTGGTGCTGGCGGAAACCAAAAAGGCAGCAGAGGCACTGATCACTGCGTTTCGCGGCTTACAGGCCGATTTTCTGGTGCAGGAATTTATTAAGGAAGCCGGCGGTGCGGACATCCGCTGTTTTGTCATTGGCGACAAGGTGATTGCGGCGATGCAACGCAATGCGGCACCGGGTGAATTCCGCTCTAATCTGCATCGTGGCGGCACGGCTCAGGTAGTAAAACTGCGACCGGATGAACGTAAACTTGCCGTTAAGGCCGCTCAGGTCATGGGTCTGGACGTCGCGGGAGTGGATATCATTCGTTCCAACCACGGACCGCTGGTGCTTGAGGTCAATTCATCACCAGGTCTGGAAGGCATTGAGCGCGCTACCGGTAAAGATATCGCCGGCGCGATCATCGAGTACATCGAAAAGGATTCTTTGAAAGGCCCTAACAAGATGAAGGGCAAGGGTTGATCCCAGGGTTGATTCCAGGGGTGGTTCAAGAGTTGATTCAAGAGGGCTAATTCCAAGGATGGGGCAAGGGTTGATCCCAGGGGTTAATTCAAGCCCCCTCCACCTCTTCATCGCGGCAGCGGTGGCAAGCGACCGGACGTCCATAGACTTCGGCTTGCAGGCTGAGCATTGGAATCAACGCAGGCGTATCTATTCTGCAGCGATCCATAACCTCCGGGCAGCGGGTATGAAAACCGCAGCCTGAGGGGGGATTGATTGGCGAGGGAACATCACCCACCAGAACCTGCCGCTGCGTTTTATGGTGCGGATCCGGCACCGGAATCGCAGAAATCAATGATTTCGTATAAGGATGCTGAGGGTTTCGATAGAGATTCTCACCGTCACCAATTTCAACAATTTTGCCCAGATACATAATCGCGATGCGGTCGGAGATATGTTTCACCACCGCTAGATCGTGGGCGATAAACAGATAGGACAGATTCAGTTCGCGCTGCAGATCAATTAACAGGTTCAGGATCTGACTTTGAATAGAGACATCCAGAGCAGAAACGGGTTCATCGCAGATTATCAGCCGCGGGTTCAGCGCAATCGAACGTGCGATACCGATACGCTGGCGCTGACCACCGGAAAACTCAAACGGGTAACGTGTCACTGAGCGGGCCGGCAGGCCCACGAGATCGAGCAATTCGGCAACACGCTTTTGTCGCCATGCACTGTCCCCCATCTTCTGCACTACAAAGGGCTCGGCCAGAATATCCCCCACTGTATGCCGTGAATTCAAGGACTCCATCGGGTCTTGGAAGATCATCTGGATATCACGACGCACCGGCATCAGCGCTTTGCGGGAAAATCTGCTGATATCCATACCATCAAACAAAATTGACCCAGAGGTGGGCTGATAAAGCCGCGCAATGCAGCGCCCCAACGTCGATTTACCGCAGCCTGATTCACCCACCAGCCCCAGAGTTTCACCCGGTTTGATGCTGAAACTTACCCCATCAACGGCTTTGTTATATTTGCCAGTGCGCATAAAAACACCTTCCTTAACGGGAAAGTGCATTTTCAAATCATTTACCTGCAACAGGGCTGCGGCCGACTCAGACATATTTTTTACACTTCCCTTGCGGTGCGCAGATTGCGCCATTCAAAACAACTGACTTCATGGGCCAGAGTGCCGTTGGCTGTGGCAGACACTGCCTCTATCGCCGGCACTGAGCGGCTGCACTCTGGCTGACGATAAGGGCAGCGATTTTCAAAGCGACAACCGGCAGGCAGATCGCGCAGCCCTGGCACCATGCCCTCAATCGTATTCAAATGCGATTTGGGTGGCGTGTCGAGGCGCGGAATGGAGTGCAGCAGGCCCTTGGTATAGGGATGCGTGGGGTGATCAAAAATATCGTAGACGCTACCCATTTCAGCTACTTTCCCGGCATACATCACCACCACGGATTGCGAGGTTTCGGCAATCACGCCCAGGTCATGGGTAATCAGAATCACCGACATACCCATATCATTCTGCAGTTCTTTGATCAGTTCCAGAATCTGTGCCTGGATGGTCACATCCAGCGCTGTCGTTGGCTCATCTGCAATCAGCAGACTCGGGTTGCAGGCCAGCGCCATCGCAATCACCACGCGTTGTCGCATGCCGCCGGACAGCTGATGCGGGTACTCACCCATGCGGATGTCCGGTGAAGGAATCCCGACTCGCTCCAGCATCGCTGCTGAATCGCGCAAGGCCTGGTGCGCACTGATTTTCTTATGCAGCAGCAACACTTCGGCCAGTTGACGACCAATGGTATGCACAGGATTCAGCGCCGTCATCGGCTCCTGAAACACCATGCCAATGTGGGCGCCACGTATCTTTTCCATCTCGGCAATACTGAGACGGGTCAGGTCCTGACCTTTGAAGATTATCTGACCACCGACTATCTGCCCCATCGGTTGTGGCAGCAAGCGCATGATTGATGAGGCCGTCACGCTTTTGCCGCAACCGGACTCACCAACGATACCAACAGTTTCTCCGGCTTTTACAGAAAAACTGATGTCATCAACCGCTCGCACCCGACCTTCATCGGTATCAAACTCGGTGATGAGATTACTGATCCGCAGTAAGGGTTCGGACATCTATGGCACTACTCTGAATTGATCATAAACTTTGATCTGCGGTTCAAAGGTGCGGCCATCGCGGCGCGCTGCCAGAGTTTCTGCTTTCATTTCAGTGTCGATCCAATGCACAAACAAATCGTCAAAACTACCGCTTAAGGTGGTGCGCATATGACTGAAACCTTCCGGATAACGCATCCAGCGCCAATGGCCCATGCGGAAGAATTCCTGTACATAACCGGGGACAAAGGAGGCATTGTCATACAGAAATTCGTCAATACGGCGAGACAGTGCCAGCATCTCATCGTAATCTGAGGAGGCATCGTACTGCTCAATCATCGCGTCGAGTTCACGGCTGGCGACTAACTCCAGATTATTGGTTTGCACCTTGACCGTTCGGTCCGGGTTGACACTGCCATCTTCCAGGAACGCATTATCGTAGGCATTGGATGAATGGTAGAGTTCCCAATAACGTGGGTACATTTCAGCTGACACCGCAAAGGCAGAGAAGGTAATGTCGTGCTGCTTTTCCTGCACTTTCTGCCAGCCAGCGGTTGAGTCGAGCACTTCAATGCGGAACTCCAGCCCAGCCTTGGCAGCCTCTTCACGCAGAATCGTCAGAATATCGCTGAGCGCTTCGTATCCGGTGCTCAAGGTGAATGCCAGTCGCTGTCCCTGCTCATTCACCAGAATGCCATCCGGCCCGCGACGGGTGAAACCTGCTTTAGCAAAATGCTCCTGGGCCTTATCAATATCAAACGGCCGGGCCCGCAAGGTGGGGTGCGTAAAATCAGTAAAGCCATCTCTTGCGGTATTCATGCGGCGGAAATCACCCCGAAAGAAACTGTCGATAACCAGATCCCAGTTAGAGGCATACTGGATACCCGTGCGCACATCTTTATTATCCAGCAGTGGACGGGAGGTATTTATCCACAAGCCGTAATTAGGGCGCGGACGCTGGTTGTAAAAAATGGATTTATGGATATAGCCGTTGCTGACATCGGGATCACTGTTCGGCAGTTTGTCGTACCAGAACTCGGCCAGGTCCAGCGAATACTGGTCAAAATCGCCGCGCTTGAATCCTTCGAAACGGTTGTTGGCATCGCGCACCACACTGAACACGATACGGTCGGGGTTAAACCGATTGGCAAAGTATTTATTATCTTTGGCCCACCAGTTATCGTCGCGGGTCAGCGTAATCGAGCGACCATTGATGACGTCTTCCGGCTTGATCTGGTATGGGCTGGTGCCTGGCACCGAACGCCACTGATATCGATCAATAAAGTCATCACCCAGATCTTTGTAGATATGCTGTGGAATCGGTCGCATATCCAGCGCGTAATACAACATATCGGGCTTGGCCTCGGCCATGGTGACAGAGAGGGTATGGTCATCGTATCGGGTGATATTGGTATAGCGTTCGGCGTAAAAATTGTTGTACCAGGGTTCAACAATGTAGTCCGAGAGCATGAAGAAAAACATAAACATGAAATCATCGGCGGTAATCATTTCACCATCAGAATAGCGCGCCTCAGGATTGATGCGCACGTACACCGTTTTGGTGTCTTCCTCAACTGCCCATGCGCTGGCAAGCCCGGGGTAAAACTCCAGAGTATCGGGATGCTCATGACCTAAAGCCATGGTAACGTTATCGAGGATATAGGCGCGGAAGCCACCGGTCGCTTCAGGTCCCAGCCATCTGAGGGTGCGCGGGAAGTCCTGGATAAAGTGATACTGAGTGCCGCCCTTTGTTGCCTCAGGGGAGCCCAGATCAGGTTGATCCATACCATCTTCCCAATTGAGGTCAGAGGGCAGATCAGCCAGCGTTTTAAAGGAGAATCTATCCGGGTTCGCCGCATAGTAGGCCAGCACTTCCTCGGTATTATCGTGTTCGGGAAACTCGTCTGTATCGGAACCGCAGGCTGCCAGCATAACGATGGAAAGCAGCAGCAACAAACTGAAGCCAGGTCGCTTTATAGCGGGTCGTTGTGTACCAGATCCCGATCTACCAGGTCGTGTTGTCATATGAAAACCCTCTGAATAAATGCCTATTTGTAGACTGTAAATTTTTTCGGATCAAAAGCTTCGCGCACCGCTTCTCCAACAAAGGTGACCAGTGTCAGCACCACCACCAGGGTTGTAAACGCTGAGGTAACTATCCACGGCGCAGTACGCAGATTATTGGTTCCCTGCTTCAATAATTCGCCCAGGCTGGGAGTGGGGGCCGGTAGCCCGAAACCCAGAAAATCCAGCGCAGTGATCGCGGTAATGGCGGCGATAATCGTAAAAGGAATAAATGTCACCAGCGTCGCCAGCACATTGGGCAATATGTGCCGAAAAATGATGCGGGTATTCGACGCACCGATCACCCGCGCCGACGCCACATAATCCCTGGCTTTCTGTTTATAGGTTTCGGTGCGCATGTAATAGGTCATCGATGTCCAGGAAAACAGCACCATCACCGTCAACAAAATACTGATGCGGACAAACACACTGAAGGTCGCGGGGATTACTGAGAATATAATAATGACCATGTACAGGAAGGGAATATTGCTCCAGATCTCAATCACCCGCTGAAAGAGCAGATCGAACCAGCCACCAAAGAAGCCCATGGCTGCGCCCACAGCAACGCCGATTGCGTACACTGCCGTCAAAAACGCCAGCGCAAATAACAATGCTGTGCGGGTTCCATAAAACAGCCGGGCAAGAATATCGCGGCTGGTGGTGTCAGTGCCGAGATAATGTTTCAGCTCTCTTGATGGCGCCTCCGGCCGAAAAATTCCGGTGACTGTGTGATTCTCATTAGCGCTGTAGGGCACCAGTGGCAGCAGTACCCAGTTACCCGAACCCTGTGCTTCAAACACCTGTTGCAGATCGCGATAGTTAGTTTCGTACGAATAGCTAAGACCGAAATCAGTGCCCGGATGAAACTCGGAATAGGTTGGAAAATACAGCTCGCCTTCATAGCTGACTATTAAGGCCCGATTGTTGATCAGCAATTCGCCCACGGCAAACAGCACCATTAAAAAGGCCAGCACCAGCAGGCTGTAATAGCCGCGCTTGATCTGGCGGAAGCGGCGCAGTTTTTTCAGAGTCTCCGGATTCAATTGCAGCATTGCAGGCCTCAGCTGAAACGTATGCGCGGGTCAACCAGCGCAACCAGCACATCGGAAATAATATTGCCGATCAGCAGCAGTAAACTGGCTAACAGCACCACACCCATCACCACCGGATAATCTCTGTCCAGAATGGATGTCAGCCCCAGCAGGCCAAAACCATCAATATCAAAAATCGTCTCAATCAGGAAAGAGCCCGACACCAGCAGGGTAATGTTCTGCCCAAAAGTGGTTGCGATAGGAATCAGCGAATTTCTCATCGCATGGCGGGTGACTGATTGGCGAAATGACACCCCCTTGGAGATAGCGGTGCGGATATAGTCGGCAGCCAGATTATCCATCAGATGGTTCTTAAGCAGCAGCGTAACCAGCGCAAAACTGCCCACCAGATAACACATCAGCGGCAGTGCGGAATGTCTCAGCAGATCAGCAACCTTGCCCAGGAAGTCCTTTTCAGCAAATTGCATACTGACAAAGCCGCCCATCGGAAACCATTCCAGCTGCACAGAAAAGAACAGCAGCAGCAGCGAGCCCAGTGCATAACCTGGAATAGCATAGCCGGTGAAAATCAAAATGGAGGAGACATTATCGACCATGGTGCGGTGTCTGATCGCTTTCAGTACCCCCAGTGGAATACAGACCAGATAGGTGATCACCAGAGTGACCAGACCGTAATAGAGTGAGACCGGAAAGCGACTGCTGATGACCTGCGTAACTGGCTGGTTGTATCGATAAGAGGAACCCAGATCGCCTTTAACCACTTTGCCGAGCCAGTCGAAATAGCTGGCCACCAGAGGCTTGTCAAAGCCGTAATATTCTTTTAGCCGATTCAGCTGGTCCTGCGACAAAGCCATGTCGCGTCCCACCTGGGAACCGCCGCCACCTGAGGCCATCTGCGACTCCATGATGGCGCGCTCGAGAGGGCCACCTGGCACCAGGCGGGTGATCATAAAAACAACGATGGTTATCCCGATAAGGGTTGGAGGGATCAGCAGCAGTCTTCTAAGAAAGTAATCGCGCATATTTTATTCTATTTTCAACAATGACTTGCCGGGAATGGCACTGAGCAGAGCCTGAGTATAAGCCTGCTGTGGGGCACTGAAAATCTGATGAACACTTCCCGATTCCACCAGCCGGCCGTCCTTCATCACCACTATACGATCAGCAAGATAACGCACAACTCCCAGATCATGCGAGACAAACAACATGGTCAGGTTGAAGTTTTTAACCAGCTCTAATAGAAGATCCAGAATCTGCGCCTGAATGGTCACATCTAATGCTGACACCGGTTCATCGGCAACGATGAACTCCGGTTTGGTAGCAATGGCGCGACCAATGGCAATACGTTGACGCTGACCACCTGAAAACTCATGGGGATAACGCAGCACACTCTCTCTGGCCAGACCCACTGAATCCATCAAGCGGAACACTTCGCCATCAAGGCTTTTGCGATTGGCCATGCCATGCAGCAGTAAGGGTTCGGCCAGCGTGTCGTACACGGTCATGCGGGGATTCAAGCTGGCATAAGGATCCTGAAAGATTATCTGCATATTGCGCCGCAATGGCTTCAGCTGCTTCGCGCTCAGCCCGCACAGCTCCTGACCATTCAAAACTATGCTGCCACTGGTCGGCGACAGCAGGCGCAGAATAGAGCGGCCCAGCGTCGACTTACCTGAACCTGATTCGCCGACCAGGCCCAGTATTTCATGCCGATTAATGCTCAGTGAAACATCATCGACAGCACGAACCTGTTGCTCGCCTTTATTGCCGGCAAAGTACATGCATAGATTCTTCACTTCAACCAACGCTTCGGACTGACCTTGTGTGGCGGCCTTTTCGGTATCGGGCACGGCCGCCAGCAATTTGCGGGTATAGGGGTGCTGAGCGTTGCGAAAGATCTCATTGCGGTCGCCCTGTTCCACGAACCGACCGTTCTGCATCACTGCGATTTCGTCAGCGATATCAGCGACCACACTCAGGTCGTGACTGATAAAAATCACGCCGATATTACGGCGCTGCTGCAGCTCCTTCAGCAGTTTAAGTATCTGCGCCTGCACGGTGACATCCAGTGCGGTGGTGGGTTCATCGGCGATGATGATCTGCGGCTCTGTTATCAGCGCCATCGCGATGACTACGCGCTGACGCATGCCGCCTGAAAACTCGAAGGGCCAGGAATTCATGCGCTGAGCGGCATCGTGGATGCCGACCTCTTCCAGCGTCTGCGTCGCTTTCGCCCATGCCTCACGGCGGCTCATGCCAAAGTGCAGTTGCAGCGGTTCAATTAACTGATCTCCGATCGTCAGATAGGGATTCAGCGAGGTCATCGGGTCCTGGAAAATTATGGAGATGCCTTTGCCGCGCACCTTGCGCAGTTCGGCTTCGCTCAAGGTCAGCAGATCCTTGCCGTCGAACATCGCGTGGCCGGATTCAATGCGGCCAGGAGGTTTTGGTATCAGCCCCAGCAGACTGTAGCATGCCACTGATTTACCGGAACCTGATTCGCCAATGATTGCCAGCGTCTTACCGGATTCCACTTGAAAGCTGATGCCGTCCACTGCCTTCACCACGCCATTGCGGGTGTGAAAGTAGACTGCCAGATCTTTAACGTCCATGAGTGCCATTATATTTCCCGGAGGATCAGTCCTTCGAAGTCCGGGGGTCCAGTGCGTCGCGCAGACCGTCCCCGAGAAAGTTAAGTGCAAAAAGTGTCATTGCCAGCGCCAGGCCGGGAAATATAAGTAACCAGGGATATTCTTCCATCGACTCAACCCCATAAGAAATCAATACGCCCCAGGAGGACTCCGGCGGCTGAATGCCGAGCCCAAGAAAGCTCAAAAAAGCCTCCAGCAGCATCACGTTCGGTATGGTCAGTGTGGTGTAAACGATAATCGGACCGAGCACATTAGGCAGCACATGTTTACGAATAATGGCGCCCGGTCCCAGACCGATAGAAATAGCGGCTTCGATATATTCCTGTTGCCGCAGACTCTGAACCTGCCCGCGCACGATACGCGCCATGGTCAGCCATTCGACCGCGCCAATGGCGAGGAATAAGAGCAGCAGATTGCGGCCAAAAACCACCATCAGCAGAATGATGAAAATCATGAACGGCAGCGCGTAAAGAATGTCGACCAGACGCATCATCACCGCATCGACGCGGCCACCCACATATCCAGCGATAGCGCCATAGGTGACGCCAATCAGCAGGGCCACAGCAGTGGCGATAAAACCTACCATCAACGACACCCGTCCGCCGTACAAAATCCGCGTCAACATGTCACGGCCAAAGTTATCCGTTCCCAGCCAATGCGCTGCTGATGGGGGCGTGGCCCCCAGACGCAGATTCTGCTCCTCATAACCGTAGGGAGCTATCCACGGCGTAATGAGAGCAAGGAACATAATCAATGCAAGAAAAAAAAACCCGAGCATCGCAAGACGGTTCTTCCGCAGCCGCGTCCAGCCGTCCTGCCACAACGACACCCCTTTGGGAAATGCCTCAACGTCCGCTATCAATAAGGTTGAATTTTTAAGAGTGCTCATGAATGGGCTCTACTTCCTGAATTGGTAGCGAAGCCGCGGATTGAGCCACGCTGCAACGACATCAGACAATAAATTGAACACGACAATCAATGAGGCCAGGAATACGGTGGTACCCAGGATCATGGTGTAATCGCGATTGAAGGCGGCCTGTACATAAAACCGTCCGAGGCCAGGAATCTGAAAAATCGTCTCCACCACAAACGAACCGCTGAGCAGACCCGCAAAGGCCGGGCCCAGAAAACTGATCACCGGCAGCAGGCCGCCACGCAAGGCATGTTTTGCAATCACCACATGCTCGGGCAAGCCTTTGGCACGCGCAGTACGCAGATAATCCTGGGATAAGACCTCGAGCATGCCGCTGCGACTCAAACGCGCAATATAGGCGGCATATCCGGCGCCCAGCGTTAGACTCGGCAATATCTTGTCCCCTGCCGCATTGCCCCAGCCTGATACCGGCAGCCAGCCCAGCCCGATGCCAAAGATCAGCACCAGCAGGGGCCCCAGCAAAAAGGAAGGCATGCAGATACCCACCATGGACAGACTCATGGGGATATAGTCCTGCAGGGTATTGGGTTTTAGCGCGGCGAAAACACCTGCCAGCGTGCCGATGACCAGAGCGACCAGCAGCGCATACAGGCCCAGCTCAGCGGTAATCGGCAGACCCTGAAGAATCAGTTCACTGACATCCCGCCCCGGGTAACGAAAGGAGGGTCCCATATCACCGCGTGCAAGGTCACTCAGATAAGTGAAGTACTGCTGCAGCACCGGTTGATCGAGATTGTACTGCGCCTCGAGAGCTGCCTTAACCTGAGGCGATACCGCTTTCTCGCTGGAGAACGGCCCGCCTGGAGCGGCCCGTACCAGAAAGAAAGTCACCGTGATGACGACCAGAATAACCGGGATCGCCTGCAGAGTCCGAAGACCAATAAATCGCCACATAATTGTTATTCTTCAGCTTGCAGATAGACATACTTGTAATTGAAGTAGTCCATGATGTTGGCTGGCATACCCCGCAGCGAGGGATGGCGCAGATGTTTGCTCTTATAGGTGTAAAAGGGAATGATCGGCATCTGATCGATAAGGATGGTTTCTGCCTCATGGAAAAGCCGGTAACGCTCTTCGCGATCCAGTGCAGCCGGTGCATCGCGCAGGACTATCTGATCATATCGTGCATTCGCAAAACCGGTCTTGTTGTTGCCACCACCGGTGATGAACATATCGAGGAAGCTGTTGGGATCCACGTAGTCACCAATCCAGCCCCGTCGCGAGACGTCGTAGTTCATGTTTTGCTGGCTGTCCAGATAGACCTGCCATTCCTGATTAACCAGATTCACCCCGACATTAAGCGTCTTATTCCACATCTGCTGGACTGCTTCGGCTATTTTTCGATGTGACTCCTGAGTGTTATAGAGGATATTAAAAGCCGGGAAGCCTTCACCGCCTGGATAGCCAGCCTCGGCCAGCAAGGCGCGTGCA
>JBDNGQ010000054.1:0-11426 GCA_041689205.1 Pseudohongiellaceae bacterium
ATCATTGACCATGACCCCCCAGCTGCAGCAAGCCATTCGCCTCCTTCAGCTGTCTACTCTGGATCTTCAGCAGGAAATCTATCAGGCGCTGGAATCCAATCCCATGCTTGAAGTGGATGAAAGCGATGATGGCTACGCCGCCAGAGAAGAATCAGATACGGCACATGCGTCCGACACCTCCTCGGTAGCTGATGATTTTAACCCCGACTTCAGTCAGGACAGCTTCGATGGTATCGACAACAATCATGGCATCGAATACACCACAACCCAGAAAGAAGTTGAACCGGATGAATCCCGCTGGGAAGAATCAATTCCGGCCGAACTGGCAGTAGACACCAGCTGGGATGATATCTACCAGAGTTCTTATACCTCGGGCAGCTCCGGCAACTCCTCTGCAGACAGTGACTATGATTTCGAGTCCCGTAACAGCGTAGAGGAAACTTTGCAGGATCACCTGCTCTGGCAACTCAATCTTACCCATATGTCTGAGATCGATAAAACCATCGGTCTCTCTATCATCGATGCCATTGACGCAAACGGTATGCTGACGGTCAACCTGGAAGCTATTCACTCGGGAATTGACCGGGCTCTGGATGTCGAGCTGGAAGAAGTGCTTGCAGTATTGCACAGAATCCAGCAGTTCGATCCGATTGGCGTGGCTTACAGAGACCTGTCAGAGTGCCTGCTGATTCAGCTGAACCAGGTTGAGACACGTGATGAAATTGCAGCTGTTACCCATGCCAAAGTAATCGTACGCCAGTATCTGAATCTGCTTGGCAACAGAGACTATGCCCAGATTCTGCGACTTATGCGCATTAAAGAACCTGAACTGCTGGCGGCAATAGCCACAATCGAAGCCCTTGATCCACGTCCCGGTTCGCAGATATCGCCTCCTTCCACAGCTTATATTGTTCCGGATGTATTTGTGTCCAGGGATCATTTAAGCGGACGCTGGAAAGTCGAGTTAAACCCGGAGACTACTCCACGGATCCGCATTAATTCGGATTACGCCTCGCTGGTGCGCCGGGCAGACACCAGCACGGATAACAATTATCTGCGTGACAATTTACAGGAAGCCAGATGGTTTCTAAAAAGTCTGCAAAGCCGCAACGAAACGCTGATGAAAGTAGCAAGCCGGATTGTTGAACATCAGCAAGGCTTCCTGAATCATGGCGAAGAGGCCATGAAGCCGTTGGTTTTGCATGATATAGCTGAAGCCGTAGGTATGCATGAATCAACCATCTCCCGCGTGACAACCCAGAAGTACATGCACACCCCCAAAGGGATTTTCGAGCTGAAGTACTTCTTCTCCAGTCACGTCAGTACTGCAGGGGGCGGTGAATGTTCATCCACCGCAATCCGTGCCTTGATAAAGAAAATGGTTGCGGCGGAAAATACCCGCAAGCCCCTGAGCGACAGCAAAATCACCCAGCTGCTGGAGAATCAGGGCATCAACGTCGCGCGCAGGACCATTGCCAAATACCGTGAATCCCTTGCCATACCCCCTTCTAATGAACGGAAAAAACTGGGATAACACAGCTGTAGCAATGATAGAATCAGCCGATCAAAACCAGGAGAATGAATCCCACAATGCAACTTGAATCCATACTTACCCCCGACAGGAGCTTTTGTAACCTCGCTGGAGTCAGTAAAAAGCGCTTCCTCACCACGATAAGTGAATTGATCGCAGCAGATACCAGGTCTATGTCAGCCGATGCAATTTATAATGCGCTGCTTGCCAGGGAACAGCTTGGCAGTACTGGCATCGGCAATGGCATTGCTATTCCACATTGTCGCGTCGCCGAATGTGATCGAATAATCGGCGCTCTGGTGAAGCTTGATGAGGGCATTGATTTTGATGCAGTAGACTCACAAACCGTGGATTTATTGTTTGTGCTGATTGTTCCGATCCAGGAAAGGGATGAACATTTGCGTGTTCTGGGGGGGCTGGCAGAACGATTCCATCAGCCTGAGTTTTGCAGTGCTCTGCGCAAAGCCACCAGTAATGCTGAACTATACGAAACTGCAGTGAATTTCTGATCATCAACCGGCTATAAAAAACAGGCAGCAGCACCCGTGAAACTTCTCATTATCAGTGGCCGATCAGGCTCAGGTAAAAGCACAGCACTCAATGTGCTTGAGGATCATGGCTTCTACTGTATTGATAATCTGCCCGCCAGCCTGTTGCCCGCGCTGGTGGAACGGGTCACCAGACACGAGATTGATCTGCCGAGAATGGCCGTGAGCATTGACGCGCGCAATATTTCCTCGGATCTAAAAAAAGTTCCAAGCATTATCGGTGAACTGGATCGCATCGAGCTGCAGCCTGAAATTATCTTTTTGGATGCTAATAGCCCGACATTGATTAAGCGATTCAGTGAGAGCCGCCGCAAACACCCGTTGACGACAGATAAAATCGGGTTGCAGGAAGCCATTAATATGGAGCGGGAGCTGCTGGAGCCTATTGCTGCGCTTGCCAGCCTCTCGGTAGATACCAGCAGTATGTCCTTGCGTCAGTTGCGGGACACGATTAAAGGCCGTGTGGTTGAGCGGAAAGATAATACTTTAGCACTGCTTTTCCAGTCCTTTGGTTATAAAAATGGCGTTCCGATTGATGCAGATTTTGTTTTTGATATACGTTGTCTGCCAAACCCGTACTGGGAGATAGCCCTGCGTCCATTAACGGGATTGGAAGACCAGGTGAAGACCTATCTGTCCTCATATGCTGAAGTTGAGGAAATGTTTGAGGACATTTGCCGGTTTCTGGACAAGTGGCTGCCTCGGTTTGAGGAAAATAATCGCAGTTATATGACCGTCGCTATTGGCTGCACGGGCGGTCAGCACCGTTCTGTGTACTTAAGTGAAAAACTCAAGGACTATTTTTCCAGATCCATTACTAATGTTCAGGTAATGCATCGCGAACTTTCACGTTGAAAAACATGCCGTACACTTATGATTAAAGCCAAAATTACGATTGCCAACAATGCCGGCCTGCATGCTCGCGCTGCAGCCAAATTAGTGGGTATAACCTCAGGATTCAGCTGCAGCGTAAAAATCGGCGGCGACAAACTGGTGGATGGCAAAAGCATACTTTCCCTGATGATGCTCGCAGCCAATAAAGGTACCGAGCTAAATGTCATTGTCGATGGCGAAGATGAACGCGAAGCATTGCAGGCACTTAATACATTGGTCGAGAATCTCTTTGACGAAGGACAATAAGTAAATGAAACAGCCTCAGGAACAGAACGAAGAGAACCGACCAGACAGCAAGACGCGTCGCAAAAAGGACATGATCGGCTTACAGAAACTTGGCGAAGAGCTCACGACCTTAAACAAAAAGCAACTAGCGAAGCTGACTTTGCCCGATACTCTGCTTACTGCTATTCGCGAAACAGAACGAATTCCTAACAGCAATGAAGCCAAGCGCAGACATCTGCAATACATCGGCCGGGTGATGCGCGACTGCGATCACGAGTTGATCCAGGCGCAACTGGACCAGATGCGAACTCCTGACATAGCACAGGTCCGTCGGGCACAGTCGATTGAACGCTGGGGTGAACGCCTGCTTGAAGGTGGCGAAGAAGCTATCAACGAATTTATTGCCGCGCATCCGGTAGCCGAACGTCAGACCCTGAGGCAGATTCAACGCAACTATCACGGAGTGCCTAATAACGATGAAAATGAAACACGCGTTCACCGGCGCAAATTGCTGGACTATATAAAAGGGTTTATCGAATAGATTTCTTAAGCGTACTGCCGACTCTTATGGCTCAGAAGTAAACAACTGCATCAGATTCTCGCGCAGCCATCTGTGTGACCTGTCGCTATCCGCCTGCCGATGCCAGTACAAATGCAGATCCATTACTGGAACTTCAAACGGCAACTCCAACAGATTCATATCATATTGCCGGGCCAGATAGCGTGGAATAGTCATCGCCATGTTTGTCCTGTTTACTACCGCAGCAGCCACCCGGTAGTGCTGCACGCGCAATTGAATGCGTCGTTCACGATCATGTTTGAGCAGTGCAAGATCTACCTGCCCCATGCCTTTTTTGCGGCTGGAAACGTGTATATGCTGCAAGGACAGATACTGTTCAAACGTTAAACCATCGTTTGCCATCGGATGCCCCGGTCTAAGCACACAGACATAGGCACCACTGATGAGTGATTCATGACACAATTGCGGATCTTCAATCACCGGAACATCCACAGCAAAATCGAGTTCCCCGCGCGACAAATGACGCACCAGCTCATGCCGCTTGACATAGTAGCTTTGCAGGCCGAGACCCGGCGCATTCAGCTCAAAGAAAGGAAATAATTTTGGCAGTACAATTGCTTCAGCAAGATCGGTCATACTGAACTGATAGATACGTTCAGTAGACAGAGGATCAAACTCCTCACGCTCAATCACGCTGGCAGTAAGCAAATTGAGAGCCCCAGAGACATTATGAGCAATGCTGTCAGCGACCGGAGTTGGTAACATTCCTTTAGAAGTGCGCACAAAAAGTTCATCATTAAACATTTTTCGCAAGCGAGACAACGCATTACTCACCGCAGGTTGAGTAATTTTCAGGGTACGTGCCGCCTGAGTAAGATTTCGTTCGGTGTAAATAGTATCGAACACCAAAAACAAGTTAAGATCGATTTTTTTCAGACTGATAACCTCACGACTATCGGTGAAACAGCAATTAGCAGATCAGTATTGCGATGCTCACACATTGATTTCGTGAATACTATATTACGTAATTAATAATACAAACTGATAACCACACAATACGATAGAACGATCTATGAGCGAGTTATTCCTGGTCAGACATGCACAAGCTTCCTTCGGTTCTGATAACTATGATCAGCTCTCGTCACTGGGGCTTCAGCAATCCAGATGGCTGGGCGAGCACTTCCGGGAACGGGATATCCGCTTTGACAGAATAATCACTGGCAGCCTTGCGCGGCAACGCCAGACCGCTGAAGGTATATTGGCAGCCTGCGACAACAAAATTCAGATCGAAGAAATGCCTGGTTTAAATGAATTTGACTTTCACCTGCTGGGAGCGGAGTACTGCCGACTAACCAATACGCCACTGCCCCGGCGCGCCGATGGACATCGACCTTTCTTTCAACTGATGCGCCTGGCTATGCAGGCTTGGGCAGATAACACTTTATTTGCCAGTGAGCTTGACGGCAGCTGTGTTCTGGAGGAGAGCTGGCAACAATTTCATGACCGCGTTGCCGATAGTATGACTGCTATCCGCAATACCAATAATGCTGAGCGAATCCTGGTGGTAAGTTCCGGCGGTGCCATCGCAATGGCTTTAAGCCAGATTCTGCAATGCAGTGTCGAAGCCTTGATCAACATGAATATGCAAATAAAAAATACCGGCGTCAGCCATCTGTACTCCACACAGAACAAGCTGGTGCTCAGCAGTTTCAACAATGCTCCTCATCTTGAACGAATCGACCGCAGTGATGCATTAACTTATGCATAAGCACTTTTACATATCGAACAGAGACATATCGAACAGGCTTCTGAAAAGCCGCAACCGGAATACCTGCCAATGACCAGTAATGCACAAACTATTGATACTGAAAAACTCAACTCTTATCTAAGCGCCGAACTGCCGGGTTTCATCGGTCCGCTGCAGATAAGCAAATTCGCATCAGGCCAGTCCAATCCGAGTTTTTTATTGCAGTCACCGAGTGGCAGGTATGTCCTGCGTCGCAAACCGGCAGGACAGTTACTGGCTTCAGCACATGCAGTAGACCGCGAGTTCCGCCTGCTCAGCGCATTACAGGGCTCTGCAATCCCACTGCCAAAACCGTGGCTGCTGTGCAGTGATGATGCAGTGATTGGCAGCATGTTTTACATCATGAGTTATGAAGAAGGCGAAATATTCTGGGATCCATCACTGCCTGAGCTTGAACGGTCACACCGGGCACCATACTGTCACGCGCTCGTAGAAACGCTCGCTGCGCTGCACAACATTAATTACATTGAGGCCGGTCTTGAGGATTTTGGTAAACCAGGAAACTACTATGCGCGTCAACTCAAACGCTGGTCATCACAATATGATGCATCTGCCACCCAGCAGATACCTGCGATGGAGCAGTTGATCAACTGGTTGCAGGCCAATCTACCCGCGGATGATGGTCAAAGCAGTCTGATTCATGGTGATTATCGTCTCGACAATGTGATTTTCTGCAAAGGCAAACCAGAAATAAAGGCCGTGTTGGACTGGGAACTCGCTACTCTGGGACATCCGCTTGCTGATCTTGCCTACTATTGTATGGCGCTGCGCCTGCCAGGCACTGATCAGATTCGCGGCCTGGGCAACCAGGATCGAAGTCTGCTCGGCATCCCGGAAGAGGAACAGTTAATAGCGCTTTATTGTCAGGCGCGAGGTATCAGCGCAGTCAACAATTGGTCATTTTGTATGGCTTTCAGCTTTTTCCGGTTGGCGGCTATTTTGCAGGGTGTCTACAAGCGCGGCCTTGACGGTAATGCATCCAATGAACGAGCGGGCAGGATGGGCGCTATGGTTGCGCCTCTTGCCGATATGGGTATGTTGGCAATATCTGAAAACAACGGCTATTGAAGGCCCCGGCTGTACGCAGCCGGAGTTTTGATGGTACCATCGGGCGGCTGACCCACCGCTCGAAAAAAACAATAACATCAGCGAGTTATGAACAAATAATCGAGGTATCACAATGGCTGACAGTAATGCCCGCTCTTATTGGAAAGCTAACATCCGCATAGTCGCTAGTCTGCTGGCAGTCTGGTTTTTCGTTTCCTTCGTCTGCGGCATATTGCTGGTGGATGTTCTCGATAACTTTCGCTTTGCGGGCTTCAAACTTGGCTTCTGGATGGCGCAGCAGGGTTCGATTTATGTGTTTGTAGTGCTGATATTTGTCTACATCAAACTGATGGACAGGCTCGACGAAAAATACAATCTCGATGAGACCGCTACGAACAGTATTCCCCCAGAAAATAATAATAGTGGAGATGTTCAATGAGCGTACAGATATGGACATATATCTTCATTTTTATATCATTCAGCCTGTATATCGCTATCGCGATCTGGTCAAGAGCGAGCTCGACTAAAGAGTTTTATGTTGCTGGAGCTGACGTTCATCCGCTGGCCAATGGGATGGCAACTGCTGCAGACTGGATGTCTGCCGCCTCATTTATCTCCATGGCGGGTCTGATCTCTTTTCTTGGTCGCGACGGAACTTTCTACCTGATGGGCTGGACCGGTGGCTATGTGCTGCTGGCTTTGCTGCTGGCCCCTTACCTGCGTAAATTTGGTAAATTTACTGTCCCCGATTTTATCGGCGACCGTTATTACTCGCGCAGCGCCCGTCTGGTAGCCATTTTTTGTGCAATTTCAATTTCGTTTGTCTACGTCTGTGGCCAGATGCAGGGGGCAGGAATAGTCTTCTCGCGCTTTCTCGAAGTCGATATAACTACCGGCGTAATTATCGGCATGACCATTGTATTCTTCTATGCCGTGCTCGGCGGCATGAAAGGCATAACCTACACCCAGGTAGCACAATACTGCGTACTGATATTTGCTTACATGGTGCCTGCTATCTTTATTTCCCTGATGATGACCGGCAACCCGATACCCCAGCTGGGATTCGGTTTAGAGTTGACCCCGGAATACGGCGGCGGCTACCTCTTGGACAGGCTGGACGGCATCAGTGAAGAGCTTGGTTTCGCGTTGTATACAGAAGGCGTGCGCAGTACTCAGGACGTGTTTTTTATCACCGCCGCATTAATGTTCGGCACTGCCGGCCTGCCGCATGTAATCATCCGTTTCTTTACTGTGCCAAGTGTCCGTGCTGCGCGCAAGTCAGCGGGCTACGCTCTGGTTTTCATCGCCATCCTGTATACCACAGCACCCGCTGTAGCTGCTTTCGCCAAGATGAATCTAATAAATACTGTTAATAATGTTGAATACACTGAAGTGCCTGCATGGTTCAACACCTGGGAAAGAACCAATCTGATTTCCTTCGTAGACAAAAATGCGGACGGTCAAATCCAGTATGTGGGTGACCCGCAACTGAATGAGCTAACCGTTAATCGTGACATCATGGTACTGGCTAATCCGGAGATTGCTGGACTGCCAAACTGGGTAGTCGCCCTGGTGGCAGCCGGAGCACTGGCGGCAGCCTTATCAACCGCAGCAGGTCTGTTACTGGTGATTTCGACAGCGGTATCGCATGACCTGCTGAAACGCAGTCTGATGCCCGGAATATCAGAAAAACAGGAGCTGCGTTATGCCCGCCTGGCAATTTTTGTTGCGATTCTGATTGCCGGTTATTTCGGAATTAATCCTCCGGGCTTCGTCGCTGAAGTGGTTGCCTTTGCCTTTGGTTTGGCAGCAGCCTCATTTTTCCCAGCCATAGTGCTGGGAATTTTCTATACGCGTATGAATCGGCACGGCGCTGTTTCGGGAATGGTTGTCGGCTTTCTGTTTACTGCCGCGTATATTATCTACTTTAAATTCATCAGCCCCGAACTGAGTAATGCGCAGAACTGGTGGTTCGGTATTTCTCCTGAAGGAATAGGTACCCTTGGCACCCTGTTGAATACAGCGGTGGCGCTGACGGTATGTCGCTTTACCCCGGCCCCGCCACAGGAAGTACAAGATATCGTACAAAACATCAGGCTTCCCGGTGAACTGATACAAAGCTGAAAAGAGCGATGTTGAGGGCTCAATCCTTTCTGTTGAGATCCTCAATCCGCTGCCAGTAATCGCTTACGGTTTTTTTCATGTCTTTGCGCAACAATAGAATCCCGAACAGATTTGGCATCGCCATAAAGAACAGTGTTACCGCAGAGATATTCCAGATAATTGTAGTATCCGCCTGAGCGGCAAGAAAGAACCCTGCGATATAAAGTAATCGATAGGGAGTAACTGCCCGCGCACCGAACAGATAGATAATTGCGCGATCCCCGTAGTAGCTCCATGCAATGGCCGTTGAGAAAGCGAATAACAATAATGCGATAGTAACGATATAAGGCCCCAGTTCCCCAAACAGCCCCCGGCTGAACGCGACCGAGGTTAATGGGACTGAATGCAGCAGAGAGCGCCCTTCCATTCTCACCGTAAAATCCACCGGCCGACCGTTACTGATTTGCAGCACCTCATTGAGTTCAGCGCCACTGCGAAAGAACACCACGTCTTCTGCTACAGAACGGGCATGCAGTAAAGTGAAATCCGTCTGGTTCTGTGCTCTGCCATCCTGCACAACAATTTCACCGGAAAAAGGACTGACCGTTGATGGTTTGCGAATCAAATACTGAAATAAAGCCTCACGATCACTCTCATTAGTGTCACTGTAAGTTCCTGCAACAATTTCCAGATCCGCCCGTGAGAACACGTTTTGATGTTTCTCAGTCCATACTCCTGAAGACAGTATTACCAGACCGGTCAAAGTACAGATCACGATTGTGTCGATAAATGGCTCTAACAGAGAAACCATGCCCTCATCGGCAGGCTCCTCAGTGCGTGCCGCAGCATGGGCAATCGCTGCTGACCCCAGGCCCGCTTCATTGGAAAATAAACCGCGATTCACACCTCGATTGAATGCATAGGCAATACTGGCCCCCAGGAATCCTCCGGTTGCAGCTGATCCGGTGAAAATATCACTGAAAATTGCAGCAAACGCGGGAATGATGTTGCCCGCATTGGGAATGATAACGGCCAGCGCTCCGATTACGTAGATCAGGGCCATGGTAGGAACCAGACTCGCAGCCACTGCAGATATACGCTTGATGCCTCCGATAATCACCATTCCCAGCGCGATTGCGAGCACGCCACCGGTAACCAGCGGGCTGATTGAAAAAGAGGCCTGCATGCCAGAGGCAATGCTGTTTATCTGTGGGAAATTTCCAATTCCAAAGGCAGTAACAACAGTGGCGATAGCGAAGATAATTGCCAGCCAACGTGCATTGAGCGCGTGTTCCATATAATACATGGGACCGCCGGCCATGGTGCCATCAGCAGTCTTTTCACGATACTTATGTGACAAGGTCACTTCAACAAACTTAGTTGCCATGCCAAAGAAAGCAGTAGCCCACATCCAGAACAATGCAGCAGGACCGCCCAGAAAAAGAGCGAACGCAACACCCCCGATATTCCCAGTACCTATGGTTCCGGACAATGCCGTCGTCAGTGCTCGAAAATGACTGGTATCCCCTGGCGCCCCTTCTTTGTCGAACCTGCCACGCATCACTGCAATCGCATGACGAAAGAAGCGCAGCTGAGGAAATTTCAGGTAAACGGTGAAAAATAATCCGGTTACCAGCAGAAAATACGGGAACCATAAAGAGCCGGCAAACATCCCGTCAAGCCTAATAAAAAACTCATTGATTGCATCCATTGCCCTGCTCCTCTGCGGGATTTTATTTTATTAGTCATCGCTAATGCTGATTGTCGGGCCTGGTTTTGTACTCGCTGATAATTGATTTACTTTCGCGATCATGGTTCGGGCCAGACGGTGATAAGCCTGCGCCACTTTGCTATCCGGTTGCGCAACCACAATTGGCACACCACTGTCGGTATGCTCTCGAATGGAAAGGTCCAAAGGTAATGAACCGATCACTTCAACACCATAATCCTGCGATAGTCGCTCGCCTCCCCCCTCACCGAAAATCGCTTCCGCGTGACCACAGTTAGAGCAGATGTGAATACCCATATTCTCCACGACGCCCAGCAAAGGCACATTCACCTTGCGAAACATTTCAATGCCTCTGCGCGCATCCAGCAAGGCAACATCCTGAGGCG
Organism: Pseudohongiellaceae bacterium; assembly: GCA_041689205.1. Taxonomy (GTDB): domain Bacteria; phylum Pseudomonadota; class Gammaproteobacteria; order Pseudomonadales; family Pseudohongiellaceae; genus JAVVEG01. The sequence continues at coordinate 10,791 of JBDNGQ010000054.1, forward strand.
TGGTTACTATAATGGCGCCGGTCAGGACCACAGACTGAGTCAGACTCAATTGGATATCACCGGTACCGGGGGGCATGTCAACGATCAGAAAATCCAGATCAGACCAGAGCGTGTCGCGTAACATCTGATTAAAGGCACCCACTATCATCGGCGCGCGCCAGACCATCGCAGTATTGCTTTCAACAAGATAGCCCATTGAGTTTGATTCGATGCCGTGCGCAATGATCGGTTCCATATACTTCTTATCGATCAGTTTCGGACGCGTTCCTGATTTGACACCCAACATCAAAGGTTGACTGGGGCCGTAAATATCCGCGTCCAACAGTCCCGTTTTAAATCCCTGTTGCCCCAGCGCAACCGCCAGATTTACCGCCGTCGTTGATTTCCCAACGCCTCCTTTACCCGAAGCGACGCAAATAATATGTTTGATGGTACGAAGTTTTTCCAAAGCGCTCTCTCTGCAATCAATAAAGTAATTTCCAGCCTGGGGCGCCTGCATTATCCCCCGGACTTGCAAAAAACTGCAATCAGCACATAATCAAACTACTGAAGTAATGGGCTGTTGCTGTTGTGGGCAAACCAGGATAAAAAACGCATCGAAATTCGGATAACCTCGAAAGCCTTCACTTCGCGACA
>JBDNGQ010000055.1:0-9861 GCA_041689205.1 Pseudohongiellaceae bacterium
AAATTTTTGGGCAAATCCGCTGAGATCGGTGTTCGTCAAGCGCTGGGAGCGCATAAAGGTTCACTCTTTATTCAGCACGTCATTGAAGCTGGATTTATCGGTGCTGTTGGCGGCATTCTTGGTCTGGGCGTAGCCTCACTGGGATTGCAAGGCATGCATGTACTGTTGGGTGACTTCCTTGCGTCCGGATGGCTGCGACTTGATATCACTGTCGTGTCAGTGACTATTGTGCTGGCAATCGTGAGTACGATTATTGCGGGGCTGTATCCCATCTGGCGCGCTTGCAATATCAATCCCGCCATTCACCTTAAGTTACAGTAGGAGAAGCATCATGGAAGTTGGTCCAATTTTTCGTGCTCTGATGCGTAATAAACTGGGTGTGGTTTTAATTGCCGTGCAAATAGCGTTCACCATGACAGTGATTGTCAATGCCGTTTTCATTATCAACGAGCGCAATGACACAATGGGACGACCCAGTGGCATGGATGAGGGGAACACTTTTTACATTACCAGCATTGGCTTCGGCGATAATTTCAATGAGGAAGTCACTGCGGTTGAAGACCTGAACATGATCAGACAAATGCCAGGCGTCTTGAACGCTTCCCTCACCAGTGCTTTGCCGGTAAGTGGCAGCGGATCATCAACGGGCGTCAGCGTGGTAGCTGGTCAACGTGAGTCTTCCGTGCCAACGGCTGTCTACGATGTGAATGAGCGGGCACTGTCTACCATGGGCCTGGAGTTGGTAGCAGGTGTGGATTTTACTGCTTCCGATGTCCTCGTCAGGACTCGTGACAATAATAGCTCACCTGACAACATCATCATCTCCGCAGCGCTGGCAGCAGTACTGTTTCCTGAGTTGGGCATACAAGCTGTCGGACAAACTATCTACAACGCCAATGAGCAACCTTTACGCATCATCGGTATTGTTCAGCAACTGCAAGCCCCCTGGCCAACCTCGCCTTTTGTGGAGCAGGCGATGTTGTCCCCATTACATGTGATAGACGGCACCTCTACCTATCTTGTGCGCACCGAACCTGGCCAGCGCGATCGCCTGATGGTGGAGGTTGAAGAGCTGCTTGCTGCCCGAAATGGCGAACGAATTTTGCGCGGCCTGCGCTCGATGGAGGATACCAGGGAGGAAAGCTATCGAGTTGACAGCGCCATGTCCAAAATCCTGTACGTGATCATAGCAACGCTGGTATTCATCACCGCTATGGGTATCGTTGGGCTGGCAGTATTCAGCATTAACCGCCGCAAGAAGCAGATTGGCACCCGCCGCGCTCTGGGTGCCACACAAGGTGACATTCTGCGTTATTTCCTGTTGGAGAATTTAATGATTACCGGCTGCGGTGTGCTGGTTGGCGCGGTACTGACGCTGGCATTCAATATGTTTCTGGTGCAGTCTTTCGATATGCCCCGTATAGATTGGTACTACGCGCCAGTTGGTATGCTGCTGCTGATGCTGGTTGGGCAACTGGCCGTGATAGGACCGTCGCAGGGAGCGGCACGAATTACGCCTGCTCTGGCTACCCGTTCGGTTTAATGACTTGATCCGACCGGCACGACAGCCGCGAGCAATAAAGCGTGAATGAACTCGGGGTGATCTATATCACGCCGAACGTCAGGGGCTCTACCGGTTAAGGCAAGACCTATCTGGATCTGGATAACACTTTTAAGCGAGAGGATTCGGTGCAGGATATTGGTGCCTTACTGGATCGGATCGAAACCCAGGAGGATATGGATGCAGATCGGGTTGGTGTGATTGGTGGATCCTATGGTGGTTACATGGTCTTGGCCAGCAAGACACATTACAATGACCGAATCAGAACCGTAACCATTGCATCGACGACACTTTAAAGAAGACCCTGACACAGGGGGATGGACCACCCAAGGATTTCGTTTACATGTCTGACCGGAGTACAAGACTACTCGCTTTGCTTGCCCTGGCCGGGTTTGTAGCTGCCTTTATCCTGGTTCATTTTGTGCGCGATGATTTATCAGTGTGGCACACGACCCTGAGTATCTTTGCGGTAGGACCAGCAGGCTGGGCCTTGTTCCAATGTCCCTTTTGTTACGGGCTTTCTGGATTCGACAACCACACTTGCGGATTTTCAATGGCGTGATGGCGGTACTGTGCACCGCTTGCTTTGTGTTGTTGTTGCTTAATGATTTATTGCGAGATTACGCGTACTACTCTTTCGGATTTTTTCAGAAAACAGAGATCCTCTGTATTACGGTGTGGCTGATTGGCTACTCCTGGTATTTGCCAGCGCAAGGACTGCGTCTAAGGCTAAGGGATCAATAGACCGTTGTTCACGCCGATAAAAATCCGCAACCATATGAATAAGTGTTTACCAACCGAATCCGAACCACCTCCGTACTTGTCGTCGCTCACCGAACCGGGGGCTGCACTGGCGCTTGTGCCCAGCACAATAAACTAATAGTTGTGCGACACAATAAACTAGATATAGTACAACATGAAAAACTAACAATAGCACGCAAGGAACTAAGACCCATGGCTACTCCTTCAGAGAAATTGGCAGCCTCACTTGAAGAGCTAAACCGCCTTCAGGCCAAGGGACAGATTGCTATTCAATCCAGTGGACTAAGCCGAACTCACCGACAACGGCTGTTGAAGCATGGGTTCATTCAAGAAGTCATGAAAGGGTGGTATATCCCTGCGAGGCCTGATGAGGCTGCGGGCGAAAGCACAGCCTGGTATACTTCTTATTGGAAGTTCTGCGCCACATACCTTGAAGAGCGCTTCGGGCAGGATTGGTGTCTTTCTCCTGAGCAGTCTGTCTCTTTACATGCCGAGAATTGGACAGTCCCAGCCCAGCTACTTGTCAGGTCATCGGTTGGACAAAACAACCTTGTGGCGCTGCCTTTCAAGACTTCTCTATTGGGCGTAAGGGCAGCCATGTCAGGAAATAGCGACTTAATCCTGAAGAACGGCCTGCGGATGTTTACCTTGCCAGCCGCACTGGTGACAGCTTCGCCAACATTTTTTGCCAGTAACCCAATCGATGCGCGGGCGGCACTGGCCATGGTGCGTGATGCTGCTGACGTGCTGGCAAAGTTGCTTGCTGGTGGCCATAGCGTGATTGCTGGCCGTCTGGCAGGCGCCTTCAGAAATATTGGTCGTGCAGACAGCGCTGATGAAATCATCCAGACCATGAAAGCTGCTGGTTATGATGTGCGTGAAAATGACCCTTTTGCAGCACCTTCACCCGTTTTGTTTGGCAGTCGTGAGCCATCGCCTTACGTCAACCGCCTGCGATTGATGTGGGAGAGCATGCGCCAGCCTGTGCTTGAGCATTTCCCTGAAGCGCCAGGCATAGGCAAAATCCGGAGCCCTGCGCAATATTTGCAACAGGTGGAAGAAATCTATGCCACTGATGCCTACCACTCGCTTTCAATAGAAGGGTACAAGGTGACACAAGAGCTGATAGAGCGTGTGCGGCAAGGCTCGTGGAACCCCGACAAAGATGCCACTGACAGAGATCAAGTATCAGCCGTGGCTGCCCGTGGCTACTGGCAGGCCTTCCAACAAGTTAAAAGCAGTATTGAAAAGATACTCAGCGGCGCAAATGCAGGCGAAATAATAAATACCAACCACAGGGACTGGTACCGTGAAATGTTTGCGCCAAGTGTGACAGCTGGCATTCTGAAAGCCAGCGACCTGGCGGGGTATCGCAATGGCGATGTATTCATTCGCGGCTCCATGCATGTCCCTCTAAAGCCCGATGCTGTTCGAGATGCAATGCCCGCATTGCTGGATATGCTGAGAGAAGAAAAAGAGGCCGCTGTTCGGGTCGTGCTTGGGCACTTCATTTTTGTGTATATCCATCCCTATATGGATGGCAATGGCCGCATGGGACGATTCTTGATGAATGCCATGATGGCTTCTGGTGGATATCCATGGCTGGTGGTGGCAGTAGAGCACAGAGCAGAGTATATGGCGGCCTTGGAGGCAGCTAGTGTGGGCGGCGATATTGTCCCATTTACTAAATTTCTGGCGCGTTTGGCAGGCGTAAAATAAGTACCCGGATAACAATTATCTTGTCAGTACTGTTTCCAATGTTGTTAGTTCGGTAGTTGCCAAATCTAGTTGCCATCCAGATGGAGTAATGGTCTATGGACAATCCATATGGATCTCTTACGGGTCATGTATAGATCATTCTCTTGCGTAACTCTCAGTAATGCGCTATTTTGTATCATATATGGATCACAAGGATCTTTTGTGGTCGATGTATAACTCAAAAGGTGCGATATGAAGCAAGCCATAAAACAGCCTTATTCCCGCTACAGCGCCGATGCCGTTCAGCTTATGAGCGGCCTTATCAAAGTCGCTCGTAAAGAGCGTAAATTAACTACACAAAATTTGGCTGATCGTGCCGGTATATCAAGAGGCTTGGTACAGCGCATAGAAAAAGGGGACATGAAATGCTCTATTGGCGCTGTCTTTGAGGTCGCAGCCATTCTCGGCATAAAGTTATTTGATGCAGACCAAACCTCACTTTCGAAGAATATTCGCCAGAACGAAGACGTGCTGGTCTTAATGCCAAAATCAATTCGGAAGAAAACACGAGTGGTTAATGATGACTTCTAACACAGCATATAAAGAGGCATATGTTTGGATTTGGTTACCCAATGCAACCAGGCCTGTTGTCGCCGGAAGGCTGGAAGCCAATGGTGAAAAACTGTTGTTTAACTACGGCAAGAGCTATTTAGAGCGCGTCAATGATACAGCCAATCCAGCCATATCAATTTATGAGGAAGAACTACCATTAAAAGGAGGCGAGCTTCCGCTCATTAACGGCCTAAGTGTTCCAGGCTGCATCAGAGATGGCTCACCCGATGCCTGGGGGCGTCGCGTTATCATCAACAAAAAACTTGGTGTACTTGGTGTGAAAGGGAAGGGTGTTGATACAACGCAGCTTGATGAACTCTCCTACATGCTGGAATCAGGATCGGATCGCATTGGCGCGCTTGATTTTCAGAAATCTGCAACCGAATATGTACCTCGTCTCTCTGCAAACGTACCCCTCGGTGAGCTATTGGAATCAGCCGAACGTGTGGAGAAAGGCATACCGCTAACGTCTGAATTAGATCTGGCGCTTTTCCATGGCAGCTCTCTGGGTGGTGCGAGACCAAAAGTTTCTATTGAAGATCAGAACAAAAAATATATCGCAAAATTTTCTACTGGCAGTGACATTTATAACGTTGTTAAAGCAGAATTTGTTGCAATGAGACTCGCAAAAGAGGTGGGTTTAAATGTTGCTCCTGTAAAAATTACAAGTGCGGCGGGTAAAGATATTATTCTAATCGAGAGATTTGATCGAATAAAAGTTGATGCAGGCTGGCAGCGTAAATCAATGCTTTCTGCGCTTACATTATTTGGCCTTGATGAGATGATGGCGCGCTACGCCAGTTATGAAATTCTCGCGGAAATAATTCGACATAAATTTACTAAGCCTAAAGAAACATTGGAAGAGTTGTTCTCACGCCTGGTATTTAACATTCAATGTGGCAACACCGATGATCACGCACGTAACCATGCGGCTTTCTGGGATGGTACAGACATGAGCCTAACGCCTGCCTATGATATTTGTCCGCAAGGTCGGTCAGGGAATGAGGCATCACAAGCAATGCTTATTAGTGATGATAACCGCTCAAGCAAGCTTACAACGTGCTTGAAGACTGCACACAATTTCCTACTTTCAGAAAATGATGCAAAAGTAATATTTGAGAAGCAGAAGAGCATAATTACTGAAAGGTGGGACGATATTTGTGATGAGGCTGAATTAAGTCAGATTGAGCGAAAATACCTGTGGGGGCGACAATTTTTAAATCCTTTTATTGTGCAATGAAGCTAGGGAGATAGGAAAAACTGGCATCGGCCTCATAGATCCTTCTTCTTCGAGTGCGGCAACCCCAGCAAAGCGGGCGCATTCGCGCGCCGAGGCTTCAGCCAGGCGAGCGACACGCCATTCAGGTTTGCAGCCCCTTGTTGGCTCCGGCCCTGCGTGAGCGGCGCCGGACGGTCAAGATCACGCCGGTAATGGCTTCGACATGCAGCGGGCGCGGATATGAACGTTTACCAAATCAACCTCCGATGTAGCTCATTTCAACCCGCTTTAATAAAAATCTGGAGAGCGCTCCGTCGGCGGGGTTCACCTCTGCGGGCAGACCGGCGCGCAGTTCCGAATAACGGTCGGTACGTGCCTGCCAGATGTGGCTCACCGCCGCCGCGATCTGGTCGTCGGCGTAGTCGCCCCGCAGCAGAGCGCGCAGATCATGCCCCTTGCTCGCGAACAGGCACAAAAATAGCTTGCCTTCGGTCGACAGCCTTGCCCTCGTGCAGTCGCTGCAAAAAGCCTGCGTGACGCTACTTATCGCGCCGATTTCACCGGCACCGTCGGCATAGCGCCAGCGTTCGGCAGTTTCACCGATGTAGTTCGGATCAATGGCAGCGAGCGGAAATTCGGTGTTGATACGTTTTATTACTTGCGCAGAAGGCAGCACCTCGTCCATGCGCCAGCCGTTGGTGGCACCCACATCCATGTATTCGATAAAGCGCAGCACTGCACCGGAATGCCGGAAGTATCGTGCCATGGGCAGTACCTCGGCGTCGTTGACGCCGCGCTTCACCACCATGTTGACCTTGATAGGCCACAGGCCTGCTTTTTGCGACGCTTCAATGCCCTTGAGCACATCGGCCACAGGAAAGTCCACACCGTTCATGCGGCGAAATATGGCGTCGTCTAGCGCATCCAGGCTCACGGTGACGCGCTGCAGCCCGGCATCCTTAAGCGATTGTGCCTTTTTGGCGAGCAGCGAGGCATTGGTGGTCAGCGTAATGTCCAGCGGCTTGCCTGCGGGCGTTTGCAGTTTGGCCAGCATTTCGATCAATACCTCCAGGTGCCTGCGCAGTAAAGGCTCGCCACCCGTTAGCCTGAATTTTTCAACACCATGGGCCACAAAAATCTGCGCCAGCCGGGTGATTTCCTTAAAGCTCAGCAGCGAGCTTTGCGGCAAGAAGACGTAGTTCTTGTCAAACACTTCCTTGGGCATACAGTAGCTGCAACGGAAATTGCAGCGGTCGGTCACGCTGATACGCAAATCGCGCAGCGGCCGGCCCAAGGTGTCGCTCACCAGGCCGGTGGGGGCCGACAGCTGGGCAGGGATATGCGGCACAAGCGCCGTGTTCAGGATGTCTGCAAGGGGTATTTTATCTTCGTTCATATGACTTCCTCTCCTGAAACTTGCTGCATTGGCGCGACCTTGGCCGTCCTGCTTCGACTTTGCCCTTTCGCCAGCGGTAGCGAGTTCTTGTGCTGAAGTCGGCCCTGCTCCAAGGACTGCGCTAAGCGAGAGACCATGGTCTTTATTCACTCTCACGAGAGTCACCAGTCGGTGCCCATAAGGCGAGCACCGCGTTGAATTCAGCCGCATAAAATACCCTTGCGTCCGGTCCCGTTGCATCGCCGGCAAAGCGTCCGAGCTGCGCCGCGCAGTCGAAGAAACCCCGCGCCGGCAAGTCGCCGCGCCACTTGCTGATGACCATGGTCGCTATGAAGGGGCGACCGGCCGCAGCGTCCTCGGCCATGAGTTGCTCCAACGCCTGGGTGACTTGATGAATGGTGTGCGGGGGTGAGAGCCGCAGTCTTTTCGCCACCTCCCGATAGACTATCGGTAAGCGCAGTGTGGCGAGCGCTTGAAGATGTGCTCTAAGCCGGACGGTGATCTCGCCGGTTACGGTGGTGACCGCTTCAGCCCGATAGGGCAACATGGTTAACTCCTTAATTCTGCATCGCCTTTGATTAACTCCACTGTTTCATCTTCCGTCCCTTGTATTTCCGGAATGCTCAGGTTGGCGGCGTACACGCGTACGTCCTGCGATATCTTCATTGAACAGAAATGGGGGCCGCACATCGCGCAAAAATGCGCGGATTTGGCACCTTCTTGCGGTAACGTTTCATCATGGAATTCGCGCGCCGTGTCCGGATCGAGACCGAGATTGAACTGGTCTTCCCAACGGAACTCGAAGCGTGCCTTGGATAAGGCGTTGTCGCGGATTTGAGCGCCGGGGTGGCCCTTGGCAAGGTCGGCCGCATGAGCCGCGATCTTGTACGTGATGACACCCGTCTTGACATCGTCTTTGTTCGGCAGGCCGAGGTGTTCCTTGGGCGTGACATAGCACAGCATGGCGGTGCCGTACCAGCCGATCATCGCCGCGCCGATGCCGGAGGTGATGTGGTCATAGCCGGGTGCGATGTCAGTGGTCAGCGGCCCGAGCGTGTAGAACGGTGCCTCAAAGCACTTGTCCAACTGCAATTCCATGTTTTCTTTGATCATGTGCATAGGCACGTGACCGGGCCCTTCTATCATGACTTGCACGTCGTGCTTCCAGGCAAGTTGCGTCAGCTCACCCAGCGTTTTCAATTCACTGAACTGCGCTTCGTCATTGGCGTCATAGATCGAACCGGGGCGCAAACCATCACCTAAACTGAAACTGACGTCATACGCCTTCATGATCTCGCAGATGTCTTCGAAATGGGTGTACAGGAATGACTCCTGCTTATGTGCCATGCACCACTTGGCCATGATCGAGCCGCCGCGCGAAACGATGCCGGTCATGCGCTTGGCACACAGAGGCACATAGGCCAGCAAGACACCGGCGTGGATGGTGAAGTAATCGACGCCCTGCTCTGCTTGCTCGATGAGCGTGTCACGGTAAATTTCCCAGGTCAGGTCTTCGGCCTTGCCGTCGACCTTTTCCAGCGCCTGATAGATCGGCACGGTACCGATCGGCACTGGCGAGTTGCGGATGATCCATTCACGCGTCTCGTGGATATTCTTGCCGGTAGACAGGTCCATCACGTTGTCAGCACCCCAGCGGATCGCCCACGTCAGCTTGTCGACTTCCTCGCAGATGCTGGAGGTAGTGGCTGAGTTGCCAATGTTGGCGTTGATCTTCACCAAAAAATTGCGGCCGATGATCATCGGCTCGATTTCCGGATGGTTGATGTTGAGCGGGATGATCGCGCGGCCACGGGCAATCTCCGAGCGCACAAACTCGGGCGTGATTTCGGCAGGGATGCTGGCACCGAACGACTGCCCCGGATGCTGGCGGCCCATCATTTCGGCCAGTTTCTTGCCGGTAGGACCAGAAGTTTTTAGCTCTTCTAAATATTCTTTGCGGCGCATGTTTTCGCGGATCGCGACGTACTCCATTTCGGCCGTGATGATGCCTTGCCTGGCGTAGTAAATCTGCGTCACGTTTTTACCTGGCAATGCGCGACGCGGCTTGCGCGAAAGGTTAAAACGCATTTCGGTCAGCTTCGGGTCATTCATGCGTTCAATGCCGTACGCCGAACTTGGGCCGGATAGCTCCTCGGTGTCGCCACGATCAATAATCCATGGCGTGCGCGGCGCAGCCAGGCCGGAACTGATATCGATGCTGACATGGGGATCGGTGTACGGCCCGGAGCAGTCATAGACAACAATCGGCGGGTTCTTTTCCACGTCGTAAGGGGCGTCGGTATCCGACTGGCTGATTTCGCGCATCGCTACCTGGATATTGGGACGCGAGCCTTCGACATGGATTTTGCGGGAATTCGGCAGCGGTAGGATGGCGCGTTCATCCACCGTGGCGGTGGCGGACAGATATTTAGTTTTAGCGTTCATTGTTGGCTTCCTTGGTGGGTTTAATTCAGGTCGGGCTGTGGCGTGATGCGCAGGTAGGGCTTGACGACCGTGTAGCCCTTCGGGAATTTTTGCTTCAACACTTGCGGGTCCTGCAGTGACGGCACAATAATGACGTCATCACCGACGTTCCAGTTTGCTGGCGTGGCG
>JBDNGQ010000056.1:0-12566 GCA_041689205.1 Pseudohongiellaceae bacterium
ATATGCATAGAAGCACCTTAAACGTCTGGCTCAAATCAGGCGTCGTTTGCTTCCTGGCTCTGCTATCCAGCGCTGCGTTTGCGGCTGAGATGCTACAGCCGGGTGATTTTGTGGGCTACTCCTTCTGGTTGATTTCGATGGCGCTTGCTGCGGCGACGATCTTCTTCCTGATGGAGTCATTTCGTATCGGGGGTAAATGGGGTACCAGCTTAACGGTATCCGCGCTTGTCACATTTATAGCTGCCTTTCATTACATGTACATGCGAGATGTCTGGGTCACCACGGGTACCTCCCCAACTGACTTCCGGTACATCGATTGGATGTTAACAGTCCCGCTGTTGATGATTGAGTTCTATTTGATATTGGCAGCAATTACCAAAGTTTCTGGCGGGATTTTCTGGCGCTTGCTCATCGGTGCGCTAGTCATGCTGATACCTGGATATATGGGTGAAGCTGGATACATAAATGTAACGCTAGGATTTGCCATAGGCATGCTGGGATGGTTCTACATTCTCTATGAGATTTTCATGGGTGAAGCAAGCAAAGTTGCAGCTTCGAAGGCAACGCCAGCGGTTCAAAAATCTTACGGATTAATGAAGTGGACAGTTACAATTGGATGGTCGATTTACCCAATCGGGTACTTCTTTGGCTACCTGGTTGGCGGTACAGATGAAGGTACGTTGAACATCGTTTACAACTTGGCCGATGTTTTAAACAAAATCGCTTTTGGTCTGTTTATCTGGTACGCGGCTAACGAAGAGACCTCAGCAAAAGCTTAGTTTGCTGCGAGTGCTTTGAATGTGTTCCATGTGATTTGTCAGATGCCATTCGCTTTGGCGTCTGACAAATCATGCTTGCGCCCTGATTCATCGGGGCGACTCCAGACCAGTCGTTCTTCGCCTCTGGTTGGCACTAATTAGTGCCAACTATCCTGCCAGCGCGGAGTATCGAGGCCATGCCTACTTGGTAAAACGCGCAGATTTCGAACGTCCAAGCGCCGCAGAAAGCCAGCTCAAGGGCAAGTGCCGCACAAAAAATACCATGAGTTTATAGTTCCAGCCCTGCACCGAGATCAGGCGTCCGTTCTCAAGATCCTTGAATGACTGGGCGACCACCTGTGCAGCCGTCCATGCTCTGGTAAAGCCTTTTTGCTTGTAAAACGTGTCGGGGTCGATGCCCATGCGGGAATGAAAATCGGTGACGGTGAAACCCGGGCACAGCGCCAGCGCTTTCAGGCCATCCTTGCGGTAAGCCAGGCCGACGCCTTCCGTGAAGCTTCTGACATACGCTTTGGTGGGACCATACAAGGCGCTCTGCGTTGTGGGGATCCAACTGGCAACCGAGGCGACGTTAATCAATATACCTTTTGCTTTGATCAGATTTGGCAGTGCCGCGTGAGTCAGTTGCGTGGTCGCAGTAACGTGCACATCCAACAAGGCCCGGTGCTGCGGCCAGTCGATATCGCCCAGCCGGCCATCAACGGCATAGCCGGCATTGTTGACCAGGGCATCCAGAGCGGGTAACTGTGTGACGGTGTCTACCAGTGTTTGTAAATCATGCTGGTCGGACAAGTCGCCGATCTGCAGTGTCACATCAATAGTAAATTGCTGCCTTAAGCGCTCCGCCAACCGGTTCAGTTCCTGTTCACGACGGCCGGTCAGCAGCAAATTGTACCCCTGCTGCGCAAATGCTTCGGCGTAGGCTGCGCCAATGCCGCTGGTGGCGCCGGTGATGGCAGCTAGACGATGTGACATGATGGACTCCTGATTCTAAAAACCCGAAGTATATCCTAATGCGTAAAATCGGCTATGCTGGATTCAGGGCAAGCGCACTTGGAAGGGTCATATTTTCATCCAGACGGGGCATCACTTTCATTTAGACGAAATTTTGAATCGCCGCCCGTTCAGCAGACACCTTTTAGAATTCAGAACAAAGCGCCAGCAAGCAGAAACAATTTAAAGCGAATCGACCGTGGCCACACTCAAGTACCTCAACGGATACAGTCCCAGCCTGCAACTGCAGGTTCAGCAACTGATCGACACGAATAAGCTCGGCGCTTGGCTGGAGCAGCGTTACCCGCCGCAAAATCAGCACCTGATCCAGACTGACGCCGCGCTGTACGACTACGTTCAGCGCTTAAAACAGCGGCATATGCGCAGCAGCGGCCCTATCAGCAAAGTATTATTCGATAGCCGTATGCACGTGATCGACAACGCTCTGGGCCAGCACCAGTTTGTCAGCCGCGTGCAGGGCAACAAGCTCAAGCGTAAGAACGCAATCAAGGTCTCTGCCCTCCTCAAGACCCTGCCCGAACCCCTGCTGCGCATGGTCGTGGTGCACGAACTGGCGCATCTGCGCGAGAAGGAGCACAACAAGGCCTTCTACCAGTTGTGTCAGCACATGGAGGCGGATTATTACCAGCTGGAGCTGGATTTGCGCTTGTTTTTGACCTTTGAAGAAAACCACGTTTAAGCGTCTGGTTCGAGGCAACACCCGACGGTCTGCGCGCACGGTTCACGCTAGAGGACAACACGTCCACGCTTTATGATTTGGAGGCTGACCTTCCTGCGAACTGACTTTGTCGCAGAGGCGGCTCAGCCATCAATGGTCGGAGTGGGGAAGAATTTACATCAATAGCAGACTTACCTTGATTCGGTTTCGCAAGCTGCCGACCCGAAAGGGCTTTTCCCTTCCGGCCAGCTCGCTCAAACTTCCGCTACTTGCGGTTCTGCTGGTTGCCGTCCTTATCATGCTGGGTTTGCTGCTTACGCAGCTGCTCTTCGCGCTCTTTCGCCTCTTGGCTCTGCGCCTGTCGTGGCTCAGGTTTCTTGCCTGGCTGCTCGTCGCGGTTCGGTTGCTTGCCGTCATGTTCGTTGCGGTTCATGGTTCACTCCTTCTAGACGTAATGGCGGCAGTTTCACCGCCGAAATTTGCCGCAGATAGAGGTAAATCCACAGCAACTGAGAGCATCCTAATGAGTCACCGTTTCGCTGGTCCGTGCGGTTCCGAACATCCCTCGAAACGTTCCTCGAATTGTTACATACTCTCGAACTCTGACACGTTGCCGAGCCTCAATTGTTACATGTGCGTATTGATGCCGACATTTCAGGTTTTCAGGTCCTACGTAATCAGATGTGTTTACACCAGTTTCTTCTCGCATTGCTCATTTGCTGATGATTGATGTGTTTTGGCCATGGGTGTGGCACGCTATCGCAAGCCCTTACTGAAAGATCACCTCAAGCGCATTAATAAAAGTCTGCGCTTGCGGCGTGCTCGAACCCTTGTCACTTAACTGTCAGGATTTACTATGGCAATTGAAGCACCTATCCTATGCCGCACCGAACACGATTTGCTCGGAGAACGACAGATTCCCGTCAATGCCTACTATGGCATTCAGACCCAACGCGCGCTGGAGAACTTCAATCTCACCGGTGTGCCCATTAGCCACTTCCCAGAACTGATTATTGCGCTGGCGCAAGTTAAGCAGGCTGCCGCCCGCGCCAACCGTGATCTCAATCTGCTGGCACCGAAGAAAGCGAACGCCATAGAAAGAGCCTGCATAGAAATAGTGGGTGGCGCTCTGCACACTGAGTTTGTGGTTGACCTGATTCAGGGCGGCGCGGGTACGTCGACCAATATGAATGCCAACGAGGTTATCGCTAACAGAGCGTTGGAATTATTGGGCAAAGAAAAAGGCGATTACCAGTTTCTGCACCCCAATAATGACGTCAATATGTCGCAATCAACCAACGATGTGTATCCCACTGCCGTGCGGTTGGCATTGATTTACGGTGACGATCCACTGGTCGATGCGCTGGTGGAGCTGACCTCGGCGCTCAGGGAGAAAGGCGAGGAGTTCGGCGGCATTCTGAAAATGGGTAGAACGCAGTTACAGGATGCTGTCCCCATGACATTAGGACAAGAGTTCATTGGCTGGGCGGTTACTCTGCAGGAGGATGTTGACCGCCTGGCAGAGCTGGCGACTTTGTTTTGCGAAATCAATCTGGGCGGCACGGCTATCGGCACCAGTATCAATGCACATGCGGGATACGCCAACAAGGCAGTTTCCCATCTGACTGACATCAGCGGTCACCGATTCCGGTTGGCAGAGCATCTGGTAGAGGCCAGCTCTGATACCGGCGCGTTTGTGTTGTTTTCCAGCATGCTGAAAAGGCTGGCCATCAAGCTTTCCAAGATCTCCAATGACCTGCGCTTGCTCTCCAGTGGGCCACGAGCTGGCTTCAACGAGATCAACCTGCCCCCCATGCAGCCAGGCTCCTCAATCATGCCCGGTAAAGTAAATCCGGTTATTCCCGAGGCGGTTAATCAAGTGGCGTTTCAGGTTATCGGCAATGATCTGACCGTCTCCTTTGCCGCGGAAGGGGGGCAGCTGCAACTCAATGCCTTCGAGCCGGTGATCATCTATAACCTGATGAGCTCTATCCGCATGCTCACCAATGCAATCCGCATGCTTACCAAAAAATGCATTCGTGGCATCACCGCCAACAAAGAGCATACCGAAGCCATGGTTCGCAACTCCATCGGCATCGTGACAGTGTTCAGTCCGCATCTGGGCTACGAGCAGGCAACCCGCATAGCGGGTATTGCGCTGGCGACCGGTCGCAGCGTGGTGGAATTGATTCAGGAGGAGAATCTGCTCAGTCAGGAGCGTATTGATCAGATCATGAGCCACGCCAACCTGACCGGCCCCAGCACCATACTGCCAACCCTGCCTTTGAACGAAGTTGATCGCAGCATGACTCACATGGGCAGTAATGACAGTGTGCCAAATTAAACAGAGTAACTGGCCCCCTTCCGCGTGCCTGCCAGCTGAAACCAACAGCTTCCTGCGACAAGTAACTGACGGCAAGAGCCAGCCCCCAGGCAGAGAAGTCGATTGAACGTGTGCACAGACTCTGACAACAGCAGCCACAATGTGCTGCTGCAATTCCTGACCCAACATCAAAATATTCTTGTGCTGACTGGTGCCGGCATCAGCACAGGATCCGGCATCCCTGATTACCGGGACCAGAACGGTAACTGGAAGCGAAAACAACCGGTACAGCACCAGGAGTTTATGCGTAGTCACAAGGTTCGCCAGCGCTATTGGGCGCGCAGCCTGCCAGGCTGGCCCGTGATGCAAACGGCACTGCCTAATGATGCGCACTTTAGCTTGTCTCGCCTGGAACAAAGGGGCCATGTCAAACAACTGGTCACTCAGAATGTTGACCGCCTGCATCAAAAAGCGGGCAGCCACTCTGTCATCGATCTGCATGGTCGAGCTGATGAGGTCATTTGTATGCAGTGCGGACAGCGCGAATCGCGTGCACTGACGCATGCGCGATGCGCCGCAGTCAACCCGGAGTTTGCTGGCCTTACCGCCAGCGCAGCGCCGGATGGCGACGCCGATCTGGACGTCAATTTTGAACACTTTAAGGTGCCAGGATGTCCTCTTTGTGGCGGCATATTAAAACCCGACGTGGTGTTTTTTGGGGACAATGTGCCGCGCGAGCGCGTGAATGATGTTTTTTATGCCTTAAATGAAAGCAGCGCATTGATGGTGATCGGCTCGTCACTGATGGTGTATTCAGGTTTTCGTTTTGCGCGCCAGGCCCGCCTGCAGAACAAGCCACTGCTTATTCTTACTCAGGGGAAGACACGAGCGGATGATATTGCGACATTTAAAATTGATGCAGAGATTGTAAGCACTTTGGTGGCTGTGATCTCTGCGATGAATTGACTGGCAATGATGACGAAAAGAAAACTGTATCATCGGCAAGGCCGAGCAATATTGTTTGTGGGCGTGGCTAAGTTAATTAGTCCCTTGACTGCCACGCCGCTAAAGATTAAAAAGACACCGATCCAAATCGAATTTTTTCGCTTCACCGTCTCAAGGTATAGAACAATCAGCTGCTATAAAATTTTCCGGAGATCTCGAATGACAACGCGGTTATTGATAGTGGCTAACTTTTTATTCTCTGCAAGTATTACCGGCCATCTTCACGCGGATGCGCCTTGGACCATTACGGACAGCTATCCCATCGCTTTGACAGGCAATGCCGTTGAGCGACTGACGACAGAATACTATCGACCAGGTCAGTGGAATGTCATCTCGACCCTGACAAATCAGTATCATGACGCCTATTTCTACCCAACTTTCAATGACCAAAACCCGGCGGGCGTACATGTCATGGACGCTCATAAGGTCGGCCTGGGAGACTTTAACGGTGACGGACGGCAGGACGTCATCATCAGTTGGGCGACGTTTCCACACGTAGTTGAGAAACCGGCTAGGCCGCGCACAGATCCAAACCCCACCTCCTTGCGTAAAAGAATCCGGACATCTCTTCAAAATGAAGCATGCCACCCAATCGCTCTGCCAGCCATTCATTCAGCCGGATGGGTGGCGTGGGCGCCACGAGCGCAACAATAATTCACTACGATAATTCACAACAATAAGGAGAAACTTTATGATCGCAAAAATTTTGATGGCAGTGCTGCTGGTGTTTTCGGCGGCTTCGCTGAGCGCGCAATCTGCTATTGATGGCACCTGGGACTTCGCGATGGCCAGTCAGATGGGTTCAGTTGCCGCGAAGGTCACTATGAAAGTTGAGGGCGAGACGCTAACGGGTGAGTTCGATCTTGGCGGTGGCCGTAAATGGTTGATCGAAGAGGGAACCGTTGCGGGCAGTGACATTGCGTTCTTGATCAATCGCGATGGTGCTGCAATGACCTATGCGATGACAGGAAATGTGGAGGGCGATCAGGTAACAGGCGCTGCCTCGGCAATGGGCAGTGTTGTGGAATGGTCGATGACGCGGGCGAAGTAGTGGCTGTTTGACTGCGGTTTCTAACCCCGAGCGTCCCTGAAAGCTGCTCGGGGCACCACTCGTGTAATTGATGGTTATGCAGCATTGAGTGGACGAATTCGGGCCACCTCAGATTTAAGCGCCTGATTTGCGTCCCAGAGATCTAAAGCACGCTGAGCGTTGAGCCAGAATTCAGCGGAGTTTCCGAACAAACGGCCCAAACGAATGGCCATTTCTGGACTGGCTGCCCGGCGCTCGCGTAACAACTCATTAACTGACTGGCGGGACACACCTAACGCCTCTGCCAGACCCGAAACACTCAGATGGTAATCGGGGAGAAAGTCCTCACGCAGCATCTCACCCGGATGGGTAGGTCTGCGTTTAATTCCAGTATTAGTAATAGCCATAAATTTCACCTTCCTTTAATGATAGTCGCAGACTTCAACATCAAAAGCGTCACCATCCTCAAACCGAAAGCAGATTCGCCACTGGTCATTAACCGCAATGGCATGCTGTCCTTCACGATCATCGGAAAGCCTATGCAGCTTATTTCGTGACGGCACCTTGAGATCATCAAGACTTGTGGCCAGATTGACGTATTCCAATTTCCTTGACTCTTGGTCTATCTCAAACGCTGCGAGCCGACGATTTAGCTCCGCGAGTTGGGGGCCAGTTAAGTCGATCTCAACGTCTTCAGCTATCACGCTGTCCCACAGGGTCTCAGCGAGAATGATACGCTCAGAGACTGTAAGTGATTGAATTTCGATAGCATAGAACCTTTGAAAGGACCTTGACGACTGATTTGAACAAAAGTGTAGCACCGGAACGGCTAGCGCATGAGCACATAACGTAAAATTGAGGGGAGCGCCGCTTTTGGCGCGTCTCTCTCGAACGCCATGTCAGGTTTTGTTATTCTGTTCCAACGTTATGACTACATTTCCCTTCTTGCGCCCGGTGTCGACGTAGCGGTGAGCCTCGGCGATCTGCTCGAACGGATAACGCCGATCGATGACCGGTTTGAATTCTCCCGCCTCAGCCAGCTTCGCGAGGAAACGCAAATCCTCTGCGCGCTCGGCTGCTGGCCCAGCGATGACTTTCTTGCTGCTCGTCATCAACACCCATGGAATCTTAAGCATGTCTGGTAGCCCACCTAAAACCATAAGTAGGCGTCCTCCTTCCTTTAGCGAATCTTTGCTACGGGAGAACGGAGCCGTGCCGACTGTATCGACAATGATGTCATAGGAAGCACCATTCTGCGTGAAGTCCTCTTTGGTGTAGTCGATTACATGAGTGGCGCCCAGAGATCGCACCAATTCCACGTTCGCGGTACTGCACACCCCAGTCACGTCTGCACCGAAGTGCTTGGCAAGCTGCACCGCAGCTGTGCCTACCCCTCCAGAAGCGCCATTGATGAGCACTCTTTCCCCGTTCTGAAGTTTTCCTCTTCTGAAGAAATCCAACGCCGTTGTTCCGCCAAAAGATATTGCGGCGGCTTCCTCGTAGGTCAGATTGGCCGGCATTAGTGCCATCGCCCCGTCTTCTGGCATGCATTTGTACTCTGCATAACAACCCATGCCGACACCACTAAATGCAAAAACCGAGTCACCAACTTTGAATTTTCTTACGTCTTTGCCGACCGATTCAATTTTACCGGCGAGCTCCGTCCCTGGAATAGGTTGCCTGGGTCTCAAGACTCCCAAAAACAAACGCGAGATGAGCCCGAAGCCGACAGGCACATTGAGACTTCGTACCCTGCAGTCCCCCGATGTTACCGTTGTCGCATATGTTTTTATCAGGACTTCATTATCCTTGGGAGTAGGTTTTGCTACCTCTTTGAGATGAAGAACATCCGGTGGGCCGTATTTTGTGTATACAAACGCTTTCATTTTCATGAGCCTCTTTCATGATTGCTTCAACTGTTCTCAGAGTGGACTATGATCATAAATCCTGAGAAGTTGTAAAACCTAACGGTCTGCGTTAGCGGCGGCGGGCGAGAGAATGATTGGGATCAGAAATATCTCCAAGCGTTGAATCCTCTTTTCGAAGCCGTAGACTCCCCGCCGTCCGCTGCACGCCGTGTTAGGCGGGTCTGTTTTTTGCGTAATCCTATGACGCAACAGTATTATCCTGCTGAGCGGGTTTTGCCAGATTCGATCCATTTATGGCGAGGACAGCAAGTGCCACGATCCACCAGATTCCAGACCAGAGCCACCAAAGTTGGACTAAGTCTGCTTCCGTGAACAGTGGATTGAACAAATATTTTGCCGTCACATTCACCGAGGTGTGGAACAATATTGGCAGGAGCAAACTACCCTGTGTTCGGTTGTACATCCAGGTAGTAATGATCGTGAACGCGACAAGACCCAATCCCCATTGCAAACCGTTTGTTGAGTCGAACTCAAGACCGAATAGAGGCAGGTGCCAGATGATATGCAGGATTGCCAACAGCAGGCTTGCGGCTAAAGCTGACCGTCCCACCATCAAGCGCGGGAGGGCAAAACCTCGCCATGCCGCTTCCTCCCCCAGACCGATGAAAAGCAGGATGAAGATAAAAGTACCGATCAGGTCTGAAAGAATAGGGGCAGATACCGAAGCCTGCAAGTGTGCGCCGAGCAGTAGGTTGAGTCCAACCGCGCCGCCTGTCGTGACGATCGGCAAAAGGAGCACCATCGCGTACCATCCCGCGTCAACACGCCATTGCACAATGTGGCGCAGAAAATCCTTGACCTGCGACCCGCCAAAAAATGCCAGCACAATCAGCGCCGCAAATAACGGACCAATTGGAAGAATTGAATGTGCTTCAAATAGCGATGGAAACCACGAGAGCGCATAAGCCAACAAAAAGAATATTGGGAGGGGAAAACCTCGTACAAACGATGTTGTCTTTTTCATGACAATCTCCTCAAAATAGGATTACGTAAAGTACGGTAGTAGGTCAAATGAAGTGATGGATTTGCTGACGAGCGTTTTTTTGCGCACATTTAGATGTATTTTTCGCCTAACGCCCGCTTCAGCTGCACCGAAGCCGGAGCGTTTTTGTGTTTTGTTTGAGCGCAGCGAGTGACACAAAAACGCGCAGGTTTTGACGGCAGACTGGAAGCGATTGTTATGTTTGCGCTTCATTATCTGGCACAAACTCAATTTTTAATTTGTAGCCCATTGCCGCTGCATAATCGGTAAGTGTAGAGAGCTTGGGAGAAATTTTTGAGCTTACACTCTCCAGCCTGGAGATATTACTCTTCTTAGTCTGCAAAATTTCCGCAATTTGCTCTTGAGTAAGACCGGCTTGCTGCCGGAGTGCGATCAGTTGCTTACGCACTTCGTACGCCGCAGAGAGGTCGTCATAGCTATTCTTAACGCCCTCACGCTTTAGCGCTTCTTCCTTGAAGGATTTCAATGTTGGTCTAGTCATTTTTTAACTCCTTCATTCGTCTGCGGGCCTTATCAATCTCTTTCTTTGGAGTCTTTGGAGTCTTTTTGACGAAAGAGTTCAGGATGATTATCTCCCGGTCTTTGGCCGTACAGAAAAGTGACCGGCCTATGCCTTCTTTGCCTCGAGCCCGTATCTCAAACAGCCCTGAGCCCATAGGAGCTGTATAGGGTTTTCCGATTGCCGGACCAAATTTCTCAATGATTTCTGCTATATGGAGAAAGTCTGCCAATATCCCGTCCGGGAATCCGAGTGTTTCCTCTCTAACCTTTCCGCAGCAAAATGTGACGTTCCATGACATGGGCAAAGGTTATCATATATGATAACAGTGTCAAGGGGCGTGGAGAACCTAACGTAAAATTGAGGGGCGCCGCGCTTTTGCGGCGTCCCTCTCGAATGCCGGGTTAGGCAGCCGTTCGTTTTTAGCAGAAGTTTGGCCGGAGACGGGCAATTACTCCTAGATTCCTCTGACCAACAACATCTGGGCCGCGCCCCAACGCATCGTCCGCCATCCGTTGAACGATCTTTGGGAAATCACGGTCAGCTTGAAATGCCAGAAGCGGAAGAATAATTGGCGCCAAAAGCTTTTGCTTCGGCTCCAGTTCCCACCAGACCAGGACCTCTGATCCTCCATCTGCTGGAATGACCTCCCACCCACCCCGCATGGTTTTCGCAGGGAACGGGAAGTCCGGCGCCTCGGACAGGAAGCGGACATCGAAACTGCGACCCGCCTTGAATTCGATGCATTCTTCAGCCCATCGTTTTCCTGAGCGGTCTTCGCACATGCGCACAGCGCCAACTCCCGGCGTTTTCCCATCAAGAATCGCGGAGTGTTTCAGGGCAGGCATGTAATGTTTGATATCTCCGATCCGGCCAATCACGCGCCACATGGCGTCAGCGGGGGCATTGACTGCAACCAAAATGCAATGCCGATACTGTCCGCTGTCCTTTAGCTTGTGGGCCTGTCCAATGGCCCAGAGTTGCCATGACCCGAAGAGAAAAACCGCAAACGCAACAGAAACGACGAGCGTATAGCCCGTCTGCGAAAGTGCGCTCGGGAACAGCGCCAATAAAACGAATGTGCCGACAACCCACAAGAAATCCGCAGCACTCGCGTAGAGTGCGCGCCAGGTCTCAATTCTGTGCCGCGTTGCCTGGTGGAGCAGGTCTGCCGCAAAAACGAGCAGGCCAATGCCGGCAGCTTGGAGGAAGAGCGGCGCTTGGATGCCGAGCCAGTCACCAATTAGCGAGGGGCGGAAAAACATCAATCCGGCGCTGATGAACGAGAAAGCGGCATTTGCTGCTAGTGCCATCCGTAGTGGTCGTGTGTCAGCGGTAGTCATTTTTTTCTCCTGAGTAAGTGGTTAAAAGTACACGTCTTGCCACCTAACGTAAAATAGAAAACATTTTCATAGTGTGGCAATGTCGTCCATACAAGGGCGCCCTGTCAAGCATTCACTTTAAGGTCCAGAATACCAATTAGTTGAGGAAATATGCTGCTGGATTTTAATTTTAGGGCAACCTGAAATTTAACAGATGGAAGTTAAAGATGTATCTCAAGATTCGCCCAAGCTGCTCGACCGGATGCGCGCAGAGATTCGCGTGCGTCACTATAGCATCCGCACCGAGGAAACCTGCCTCGACTGGGCGCGCCGCTTTATTCTGTTCCATCACAAACGCCACCCCAGGGATATGGGGGCGGATGAGGTTCAAAGCTTTTTGAGCTATCTTGCCGTGAAGCGGAATGTTGCTGCTTCCAACTAAAACCAGGCTAAGTCTGCGTTATTATTTTTGTACCGCAATGTCTTGCATATCGAGCTGCCTTGGCTGGATGAGGTGATTGCGGCGAAGGCGGGCAAGCGCTTGCCGGTCGTTTTAACTTCAACCGAGTTTTGCCACACTCGCCCTGCGAAATCCATAAATGGCAATGCAAGGCATCTCATCTCAGGCTCGACGGCTCTGGAATACTCGTTTATTCTTCCTATCCTCCATAAGCCAAAAAAAGATTTCCCCATGCGACCTTCATTTCGACTACTGGTCCTGACCGGTGCAGCCCTTGTCTTTCAGCAAACGGCGATAGCCCAGCCAGGCGACAATGATGTTTCTCTTTTGCAGGATTATTCACCGGTTACTGATCAACTGCTGCAGGATCCCCCGGTCAGCGACTGGCTGATGTGGCGACGAACTTATGATCTCAGTGGTCATAGCCCTCTGGATCAGATCAATCGCCAGAATATTGCTGAACTGAAACTGGCCTGGAGTGCGCCGCTGGGTGAGGGCGGTAATATGACCACACCCCTGGTACATAGCGGAGTCATGTTTATCGC
>JBDNGQ010000057.1:0-1797 GCA_041689205.1 Pseudohongiellaceae bacterium
CTAGGGAGCCTCTGAATAACTCTATGACTACTCTGCGGGTGACTGCGCCCGCTGCTGCAAGGCGTCGTGCGCCGACAATGGCCGTAGCCCTTGGCAAGCACGACAACGCGGCAGAAGCGGCGCAGACGCCCGCCCGAAGGGGGCTTCAGCCGATCCCGCTGGCTGCGTTGCCCTTGCTTGACAGGCGGACGCATGCCGGCGCAAGTTCGCCTTGCCAGCGAAATCGGCTGAAGGCCAGAGTGACCATAGAGTTATTCAGAGGCTCCCTAGGATTTATTTTCGCAATCCCGGTTAAGCATGCCGGTTAAGCAGTTTTGCTAAGTGCTCATAGGAAACACTTCTGAAGAGGAAACCATGAAAAAATCAATAACCAGATCTCTTGCGACATGGTTTGTCGCCGCAACCTTTGTGCTCACAGGTGGCTGGGCTGGCAATGCTCTGGCTCAGCAAGCTCCGACCCGAATAGTCGGTCCGAACCCTTCAGCAGCGCTCTCCGCACCCTCTGATGAACGTCTGTTGAATCCTTCGGCTATCGAACTGGCGGCACATGGTTATATCGAGGAAGAGTATTTTATCGAAGGCGTTGCCAATCAATACACCAGTCCGGAGCTGCAGAGCGCAGAGATTATTGATGGCGGACACCGATATCGCAGCCGGTTTATTGTGCGGCGCCCACTTACAGCCGATAAGTTTAACGGTGTGGTAGTGATCGAATGGAATAACGTGACTGCCAGTCGCGATCTGGACATCGACTGGTGGCAGTCCGGAGCTCATTTTGTTCGCAATGGCTATGCCTTTGTTTCAGTGTCTGCGCAGCGGGTTGGCGTTGATCATCTGAAGGCTACCCGTCCAGGACGATACGGGTCCCTGGATGTAACGCATGATGGCATGGTCACTAATGATGCACTGTCCTACGATATCTTCTCTGCTGTCGCCAAAGCCGTACCACGTAAAGGCGCGGCTGAACCTACGGGTGTTGATATCCTTGGCGGTCTGCGTGCAGAAACACTGATCGCGACCGGTCATTCACAGTCAGCATCAAGGCTGGCAACTTACCTGAACAATATCCACCTGCTGGATCCGGTCTTTGAGGGTATTATGGTGCATGGCGGCGGTGGTCGTATCCGCGACGATCAGCCCGTGAAAATTTTCAAGATCATGGCTGAAACGGATATGGCCGGTCGCGCAGCCAACCCTCAGCCCAACAGCAACACGTTCAGACAATGGGAAGTTGCTGGCACCTCTCATGTTGATATTCCGTTTGAGATCGAATATGCCAGAATGGTCGCGCTGGAGGCTGGTCAGCCGACCGACGACGTGTCTCCTCGCAGTCCGGTGTGTGAATTGCCAACCTATAGCCATGTGCCTTTTCGTTACGCGATGAATGCGGCGTTCGAGCATCTGCGGGAATGGATTACATCTGACACCTTGCCGCCACAGGCGCCACCCTTGCAGGTTGCTCAGGTCGGACCGCCGCTGACTTTTGCACGAGACGAGCATGGTAATATCCTGGGAGGAATTCGCCTTGCTGAGCATGCGGTGGCGCTGGCAACCAATACCGGAATGAACAGTGGGGACGCTTTCTGCCGACTGTACGGCTCGCATCAGGCCTTTGATATAGCGACGTTAAAAGCACTTTATCCGTCGCAGCAGGCTTATCTGGACGCAGTAAGAATGGCAGTTGCCGCTAATGTGGCGGCAGGTTTTATGCTGGAGTATGACGGTCTGGAAACTATTCGTGCTGCGGAAAGCTCAGACGCAGTTACCTGGTAAGTAGCTGCACAGCGCGACTCAGGA
>JBDNGQ010000058.1:0-12210 GCA_041689205.1 Pseudohongiellaceae bacterium
AACTGGCGCAAGCTGCGCGGATTTGATTACCTGGCAAAGGTGATAACGGGAGTTCAATTCAAAGACGGAATCGAGGTGACAAAAGCCAATCAGAAGGCCGCTTGATTCGACTGGCTAAACACCAGAATTGACAATAACTCTGGAAATCGGCGTTGGGCTTTAGACCATGGCCTGCCAAAAGAGGCTGGATATGCTTTTGGTATAGATCCAGGATTGTTGTTGTACGAGAAATGCAGGGAAAGAGGAATAGCGGAAGCTTCCATCTATTGCTTTACGCAGGATAATACCAAGCGGCCTGCCATTCAGAAACAGGCATTCAGTGAGGCCAGCGTTGCATTCGCTTGGGAAATTGCGCGTCGTGGCGCTGCCTTGCTGGTTGTTGGTGATGAGACTTCAGCGCAATTCCCCGAGGAGTTAAAAGAATTCCGACAACGCCAAGGCAGTGGAATGAAAGTAAACCTACTCGTCAACTATGGCTGGGAATGGGATCTGGCCGGCCTTAAAAATGGTGGCTTGCGCTCAGATGAAGTGTCGCGTCTGGACTTGATTGTGCGCTGGGGAGGGGGGCGGCGATTGAGCGGCTTTCTCCCAGTGCAATCCGTTTATGCGGATTTTTATGTCCGGGAAGAATATTGGCCAGATTACGACCCACAGCATTTTGATCAGGCACTCGTTTGGTTTAAGAACCAAGACCAGACACTCGGCGGGTAATGCAAATTTTAAACGCGGCGGGCTCAGGTCTGACTGAGTTCGCTGCCTGATCTGCGGACCACCTTGAAGTCAATCGGCTTGTAGCTGAAATTGTTGGATTGTCCAGCGGAGCATGCTGTCATCGCGACTATCAGCGGCATCTCCGCTCGCAGACAGATGTAATCGCCGGCTTTGCTGAGTGGCGCCTGGACTGCGATAGCGCCGGTACCCGGATCAACGGTTACGTGCATAAATGCATTAAACGCTATGGGAATGCGATCGACGGCGATGCCATAGTTTGCAAGTACCTTGGCGAGATTGCCTTCACATCCCGGACGTCCCTCGGTTTCTCCATAGATGATCGCAAACGTATCGCTGGAGCAAGGCGTCAAAGTGAAGTCATGGCGGCCGCAGGTATCTTCGATGATTGTGAACATCGGCCGACTGCGATTTGAGTAAAGCACATCGCCGCGGCTGAGCCAGAGCTTCGATGCGTAGTCGATGGAGCGGCCCGAAGACAGATATTCGGCGCTGTCTTCGCAGGAGAAAGCCACCACATCGCTGACTTGCTGCCCCTCAGGATCAATCACGATCAGCTCATCACCCGTATCGAGTTCTACAGTTCGCGCCGAGCAGGGCGGAATTCGGTGAGTATCAGGTGACATACTTATCTCCCTCTGGCGAACTTAAACGGGCACTGCCAGTCAGGTTCCACTTTGCGACCGCTGTACTGACGGGCTTCGGTAGAACCACCAAAATCTCCAAGATTCGGGTTGATCGATCCCTGCAATTCAATATCGCGCTGCCGGGTTGCCTTCTGCATCTTCTGGTAACGGCCATCAGCGCGAAGCTGTTCGAACTGCCGGTGCGAGTTGAATACCAGCACCGGGCTGCCGAAGCGTCTGGCTGTTCTTGAGGCTCCTGAGTGCAGTCCAATCACAAAAAACGGATGACCCGCCAGGCTCAGGCTGAATTTTTTGTTCTGCGGATCGCTGCTGACATCGGCGGCGGGCGGATTTCCCCGTTCCACATCGACCTTGTGCAGGCGGTGAAGCTGCGACCAGAGCAGGTGCTCAAAAACAATTTCATCAGTATCGACAGGCGCGTCAAAAAGTGCGGCAAACGAATGGACTGTGGAATCGTCCGGATCCTGATCGTCGATTTTGCGCACGAACGCACTAAGGGCATCCAGTACAGGCACATCATTGGCAGCATCGCCCAGTCTGCCGAATTGGAAGGTTTCTATTGCCCCTCGGGATAGCGCTATCTTGGAACCTACACAGGGAAACGATTCCTCATCGATGAATTCCAGGAACCGGGCAGGCAGGTCTTTACCACGGAAGACAGAGCCACGCACGGGCTGCGGTTGTGCGTCTGAGTGAAGTAATGACATTGTCTTTCCGTATCAGGACCGGTGGCCGTTACGGAGAGTCTACGGGAGAAGAGTTCGGGGCAATGTGCGCTGTGCCACGCATCCAGGTTGATGCCCGGCTTGCGCTTCAGGTCACAGCACGGGTGATTGCAAGCCCTGCCGCGGCCGAGGTGCCGGTCAACAAGGTGCCCCAGATGAGATCTGTGGCCAGCATCTTCCACGACCAGCCTTCCAGTGTGGCGATGTTGGTGAATTCGTAGGTGCCATAGGCCAGAGCCCCCAAAAGTGCCCCCGAGAGGAAGACAAAGAGCAGTTGCCCGTCGGTGCGCAGCGCGGGCAGCGAAACGAACCACAGAAGGCCGCCGACATAGAAGAGGTAGAAGATTGCCGCCGGTACCAGACGCGGCGACTCGCGCAGTATGTCGCCGATGTCCTGCTCGAACATGGGACGGATCAGAAACCGCAGCCCCAGCGCGTCGAGGCCAAGGAAGATCGCGGCGGTGGCGATATAGAGGATCACAATGTTCATCTGGTACCTTTCGGGCTGCCGGATAGTCAGGATTAAAAAGCTATTCTTACTCAGTGTTGTTGTCAAATCAATTTCAGGCTTGTCCAGGGCTGAGCCTCAAGGATGTCATGTAAATTTCACATACTTCAGATAAGCTGGTTGTAACAGTGAATTTCTTTAGAGAGCAGGTTACTCAAATATGGCTGACTTCTACGCAAAAACGCTTAAATCCATAATCGCGATTACGCTCGCTCCAGGCCTGCTGACAGCATCAGTTTCAGCCCAGCAGGCTGAGATGCAATGGATTGCGGGCGATCATCATATTCACAGCCGTTACAGCACCGGCTGGGACACAACGCAAAACCCGCCAGCACCAATCCTGGGTGGTGATGCTATCTATCCAACTGCGATGAATGCCTTGATGGCGAAGTACTTTGGTCTGGGCTGGATGGTTACCACTGATCATGGCGGTCCCAATCACAGTCAGGTGAATCTGACCCGGGCGTATCCTGAGTTGCTGCAATCCCGACTGGTAGTGCCTGAGGTCATTCAATTCTATGGGATGGAGTTTGATACACCCGGCGCTGACCACTCCAGCGTAATCATTCCTCATACCCACGACGAAGCCGAGCGTCTGCACAGCATCGAATCGCAGTTCTCCAAACGTGAACCCTGGCCGGCAAATCCGGAGTGGGACACCGAGCCTCGCATGCTGGAAGCCTTGAGTTTCATGAACGAGTTCACTGAGAAGCCCATCGTGATTGCTCATCATCCTTCTCGTTCGGCACCCGGTGAGCGGGTGTATGGTCTGGATACTCCTCAGGAATTGCGTGACTGGAATAATACTGCTCCTGAAATTGCAGTGGGTATGGAAGGCGCACCTGGCCATCAGGCGAATGCGTTGAATCCCGATGGTTCACTTAATCCGACGGGATCCAGAGGCAGTTATGGCAATCATCCGACCATGGGCGGTTTTGATCAATTCACCGCGATTGTTGGAGGCTTCTGGGATTCCATGTTGAGTGAGGGGCGGAACTGGTGGATCACTGCCAACTCCGATTCTCATGTGCACTACACCGAAGGCGGTGCTGATTTCTGGCCAGGCGAGTATTCAAAAACCTATGTGCTGGCAGAGAAAAATCATGAATCCCTGCTTGATGGTATTCGCAGCGGCCGCGTTTTTGTAACGACCGGTGATCTGATTTCGGAGCTGTATGTCACCGCAATTTCTGGAGAAGATAAAGCAGAAATCGGCGGGACTCTGGAGCTTGCTGCGGGCGGCCCGGTAGAGATCAAAATCCGCTTTCTGGATCCGGCCGGCGCCAATCACAACGGCGACTTTCCGGAAACTGAACGTGTCGATCTGATCGTCGGCGAGATGCACGGGTATCTTGCTGATCCGAGCATAGATACGCATTCACACACGCAAGTTTTAGCGAGATTCACTGCTGATGATTGGGTGGAGGATGGTGACTATAAAGAAATCACCTATACCCTGGGTGCTCTGCAGAATGATCTTTATATCCGTGTGCGCGGCACCAATACCAGTCAACTGGAGCCGGAACTGGACCCCAAAGGCGAGAATCCCTGGTCGGACCTGTGGTTTTATTCAAATCCGATTCGATTACGCACAGCTGCGAACTGATGAGGCAAACCGCCGGTGAATAGAACAGTTTATGCATTGATAATTATCGCTGTTCTGGGAGCTTGCAGTGACCGTGCTGTGACCCAACAGCCGGCAGTTTCATGTCAACAGTTGACGGCAGAGAATGCCGATCAGTGTATACGTCTGAATCAGATTCAGGTTCTGGGTACACATAACAGCTATAAACTAAGCCCTGTGCCCGCTTTGATCGAGACGCTTGACGAACACCGGTCCGGCTGGGCGTCAGATATCATCTACAGCCATCGACCTTTGACCGAGCAACTGCAACTGCTGGGAATCCGTCAATTTGAACTGGATGTCTTTGCTGACCCGGACGGTGGTCTTTATGCCGAGCCAGCGGGTGCCCTGCTGGCAGAGGATAATAGCTTCTTGAATGCTGCAGAAATGCTGGAGCCAGGTTTTAAAGTGCTGCACTCCCAGGATGTCGACTATCGCTCAACATGCCTGAGCCTGAAAAGTTGCCTGCAAGAAGTACGCGACTGGTCACTTGCCAACCCTGCGCATTTTCCAATCATGATTCTGCTGGAGATGAAAGATGGACAACGAGCGCAGTTTGGACCGATCACTTATACCAGCCCTGTTGCGATTGACGGCCAAAATATTGATCAGGTAGATGAAGAGATATGGGCAGTATTTCCGGAAGTGCAGGTAATTACCCCGGATCAAGTCAGAGGCTCATACTCATCTCTGGAAGAGGCGGTAACAAAAAACGGCTGGCCCACGCTGGCGGAAAGCCGAGGCAAGGTGTTGTTTGCATTGGACAACACCGGGTCACATCGTGATGCTTATCTCTCTGAGTCTGCTGATCTGCAGGGCAGGGCAATGTTTGTGAGCGCACGACCGGGCGAGCCGAGCGCAGGTTTTATCAAAATGAACGATGTTATGGCTGACTTTGAATTGATTCAGAGTTATGTAGCGGCAGGATTCCTGGTGCGCACCCGTGCCGATATCCCGACCAGCGAAGCCCGCTCCGGCTCTACCGTAAGACGAGATAGAGCACTGGCAAGCGGAGCGCAATATGTCAGTACGGATTATCCTGAATATTCGCCGTTTGGTTCTGCTTATATTGTTGAGTTGCCAGAGACAAAAGGGCATGCCCGATGCAATCCAGTTGCCGCATCGGCGGATTGCAGGTCTGAATTTCTGAGCGAATAATCAATTTCTGCACCTGTAGTTAGTGCGAAAGCGTACTGACTGATCAATTTCAACTGCGTAGTTTAATCACTTCATCATGATTTCTCTTCAGTTCATAGAGAATCAGGCACTTGCCTATATGGAAGCGACTGGGAGGACAGACTGTGATGAGAAACTATACGGCAAGCAAACCCGCAAGCCGATATCGAATCTGTATTGGAGATGTAGTTATGAAAAAGTTAAATAAAGTAGTTTTTTACGCGTTGCTTGCTCCGGCTTTAACATTGAGCGCAGGTTCTTTGCTGGCTCAGCAACCAACCACGCAGCGTGAACAAACACAGAGCACCCAACAAAGCCAGCCGAGCTCGACTCAGCCGAGCACTCAGCGGACTCAGCCAGGCGCTGCTCAGCCGAGCTCAACTCAGCCAAGCGCTACACCGGGCTCACAGCAAGGCCAGACTCAGCGATCTGCTCAGGGTACTCAGCAAAGCACCCAGCGCAGCGCTCAGCCTGGCTCGCAGATGCCCCAAACTACCCGTATGGGTGGCAGTGAGTATCTGACTTCGGCGCCAAGCAGTGCCGTGCATGCTGACAATATTATTGGCAGCGACGTAATGACAACCGGCGATGAGAATGTCGGCCCTGTCAATGACCTGATTTTCGATGATGACGGTCAGATTATTGCCGTGGTTGTGGGAGTCGGTGGATTCCTGGGTATGGGTGAAAAGGATGTTGCCATCAGTTGGGACTCTGTCTCACGCAGCACCGAGGATAGAGATCAATTCCGTGTAGATGCAACTAAGGAAGATTTACGAGCTGCACCGGCGTTCAAAGCTAACGAATAAGTTTTAACTTCGGTTAACTTCGGAAAATCTGCGGCAGGGGGTTTTATCCCTGCCGTGCTTTCGAATTCGGTCTTCAAACTGCACAGATCGCCGATGTTCTTTGTCTGCCGGAGGTCGCAATGATTCACGGCGTTTCAACCAAACAGTTTTTTCGTGATCTGTATAAAAAAATGAAGGACGACAATGTATTCAATGGTGCGGCGGCACTCGCCTTCTATCTGACACTTGCTCTTTTCCCCGCAATTATTCTACTGATGACTATCATCCCCTATCTGCCAATTGATCAGGTGGATCAGGCGATTATGGATCTGCTGGGGCAGGCGCTGCCACAGGAAGCCTACGGCATGGTCGAAGGTGTGGTGAAAGAGGTCACTGCCGACCGGCAAGGCGGCCTGCTTTCCTTCAGCCTGCTGGGCACATTATGGGCAGCATCCACCGGGATGTTTGCGGTGATGCAACAACTTAATATTACCTATGACGTTAAAGAAAGCCGCAGCTTTATCCTTGCCCGAGCAACTGCGCTCATACTGAGCTTTATGTTTGGTTTGCTGATACTGGGTGCATTCTCATTGATCGTACTTGGCGGTGTAATCGAGGACTGGATTGGCAGCAGTTTTGGGTCCAGCGAAGTGCTGCTGATCTTCTTCGCGGTGATTCGATGGATTATGATCGTTCTTGCCTTGCTGCTGGGATTCGCGCTGATCTACCGCTATGCACCCAATTTTGAACAAAAGATCGCATTCATTACTCCCGGCAGTTTCATCGGTGTCTTATTGTTGATAGTGGCCTCCCTGGGATTCTCACTGTACACCTCGAATTTCGCGGATTACAACGCCACCTACGGCAGTATAGGCGCTATGGTTATCCTGATGCTGTGGTTGTATATTGCCGGGCTCGTCATACTCGTTGGTTCAGAGATTAACGCGATAGTTGAACACGCCAAAGGGAAAGTTAAGGGTGGGGAACAGGAAGAGGAAAAATCTGGCGGTCCAATTTCAACTGGCGAATGAACCACTGCTGTTCTGACCAATGATCTTGTCGTGTTTTTTGTCGTGCCACTTACGCTGGGTTTGCGCACAATTATTGCTCTGCCTGTTGGACGGCTTTTGGTGTTTGCGGTGCAGGGCTGCAGTCGGATATTCAGCGAATTTTCACCAGCACCGCCCCGCGATTGCCGCCTTCTTCGATAAAAGTCAGTACGCGGTTTCTGCTCTGCTGGAAATAAAGTTCAGCGAGTACGGCTTCACGTATGGCACCGCCGCCGACAATCAGGCGCACCTGGCTCGCATAACCATGCCAGCCATCAGCTAGCGCAGATTCCAGTTTTTGCAGTGCCTGTGCTACAGTTTCCCGGTGATGGGCGATATCGACAGTCAACGTAGAACCATCGCTTTGCCGGAACAAGGGGCTGTCACACTTATCGCAATACTGCTCGGTTGCGCGCTCGTCGAAATCGGGCAGGCTGACGAGGTGCAGCATGCCGCAGTGCCGACATTCACGTTCTCTGGATACAGACATAGTTACAGCGTACCTCGTAGCTGCAGATGCCAGCCAGCGTGATCGAAGACACAAAGAATCAACAGCTCAGGGATTTTCATGGTTTTCAGACAAATCTTACCGAATTTTATTCCCCATAATGGAACATTGAATATTTTCAGGATCAAAAGGAGTTTAATTATGCATGTCACCTTGAAGTTAAGTCTATCAGTGCTATTAATATTCAGCCTCGGGGCTGGTCTTGCACATGCTCAGTCCCACATTTCTGCTCGGGCTCTAATATGGACCGAAGACACTGATGACCTGGAATGGGGCCCGTGTCCGCCGTTTCTACCTGCCGGGTGTGAAATCGCTGTGCTCAATGGTGACCCGGCCAAAGAAAATGTCGATGTATTCTTTAAGCTGCCTGGCGGTTCCGATCTTCCAAATCATTGGCATACGTCCGCTGAGCGGATGGTGCTGGTGAGCGGAGAGCTGCATGTGACTTATGAAGGACAGGAGCCGGTGGTCTTGACGCCAGGAACTTACGCTTATGGTCCGGCAAAGCTGGAGCATCATGGTGCCTGCGTCAGCACAGAAAATTGCGTGTTGTTTATTGCGTTCGAAGAGCCTTTGGACGCAGTGCCGGTCGAGAACTGATGCGTTCGGTCATCCTGATCATCGCTGTATTGGCAGTTACCCTGGGGCACTCACACAGTCGTGCAGACAGCCCTGCAGAGAACATTGAACTTGTGGCTGCAATTAATACCTATCGTGCTTCGCCGCAAGCCTGCAATGGTAGTGTGCCGGAGCGGGCCGCGCCGCTGGCGATAGATCAGAGACTGACACGTCTGGATGCTGAGGCCCAGACAGAACTCAGAGACGCACTGCGTGAAGTTGCCTACAAGGCAGCTGCTGTGCAGGTCATTAACGCCTCAGGGCCGCCCGACGTTGATGTCTTGATGGAGGCGCTGGTGCCACGGTTTTGTGCGGTGCTGTTAAATCCGCAATTCACAGAAATCGGGGTGTCACGCAGTAACAATCACTGGCAACTGGTGCTTGCCCGACCTTTGCTTGATGAGGATCTGGGTGATTGGCAGGAAGCTGGTAAACAGCTGCTGACGCAAGTTAATCAAGCCCGTGCAGAATCACGCCGTTGTGGAGCTCAATTGTACGAGGCGGCTGGCGAACTAAGCTGGAACCAGCGCCTGGCCACAACTGCCTTGGCGCACAGTCAGGATATGGCGAATTTTGATTATTTCGCTCATGAGGGACGTGATGGATCGCAGGTATCAGATAGAGCATCCCGGGCAGGTTATCTCTGGCAGCGTATCGGAGAAAATCTTGCTGCCGGACAAGGCTCTACGCAACAGGCGGTGGCGGGCTGGCTCAACAGCCCGGTGCACTGCGCCAACCTGATGAATCCGAATTTCAGGGAGATGGGTGCCGCCTACGCAATTAATCCTGATAGCAAGGCGATAAGTTATTGGACCCAGGTATTCGGTACCCCGCGCTGAACAGTGAACAGTCCACTCATTGAAGAGGGTCTTCTGTTTAAGGTTCAAAAGATTCAATCTATCTAACTCGGAGGTCGCAAGATGGCCGGTGGCTGGTCTCGTGATGGGGCAGTGCAGGATCAAATAGAGGCCAGTTTAGAGGATGCCGTGAAATTGGCGCGCAGCCGTCTGCCTGAAGGCGAGGGTTCATCACACTGTGAGGAGTGCGGGAAAAAGATTCCAGAAGCCCGACGCAAAGCCGTGCCAGGTGCACGTCTGTGCGTCGCCTGCCAGAGCGAGGAGGACGAACGGCAGGGCGGATTATCAGGCTTTAACCGGCGTGGCAGCAAAGACAGCCAATTGAGATAAAAGATGTGTATGCTTAGGCCTTCATCTCCTGCCTAAGAATGAAGGAAAAATAATGAAAACACATGTCCTCTGGCCGTATCCCCGATTAATTAATTCTATTCTGCTCAGTTTTTTTGCAATCAGCATAAGTGTGAGCAGTGCTCATGCTCAACGCCAGGGCAGTGACGATGAAACCCTGGTGACTGACCCCCGCGTACAGCATCTGGATTATCAGTTTCCGGGTACCGATGAGCGCATCCCTTATGCGCTGTTTGTGCCGGACAGCTATGACTCCAGCATGCCAGCACCACTAATCATCTCCCTGCATGGTCTGGGCAGAAGTTATGACTGGCTGATGGGGTATCACGGTTTTCTTGATGCGGCCGAAGCGGGTGGTCATATCGTGGTGACCCCGCTGGGGTACATCCGCCGGGGCTGGTATGGTTCGCGACCGGTGGAGGAAGGAGCAGAAGTAGCGCAGCGCAGCGAGCAGGACGTGATGAATGTTATCGAAAAGGTGCGCACAGAATTTAGTATAGACGAGAACCGTATCTACCTGTGGGGACACTCCATGGGTGGCGCAGGTGCCTATCATATCGCGATTAACAACCCTGACTTATTTGCCGGGCTTGCTGTTGTTGCTGCGGCACCTTTGCAGAGTCTGGATCCAGCAGAGTTGGCAGTTATCAAACACGTCCCCATTCTGGTCATGCACGGCGACAATGATGAGACCGTACCCGTCAGCCTGGCACGGAAATGGGTTGCAGGAATACAGAGTCTGGGCATGCAGCATATCTACATTGAAGTGAAGGGCGGCGATCATTCTTTGTTGATCTCGCAGGCACCTGAGAATATGCGTCGCGTTGTGGATTTCTTTGATATTGTTTCGAAGTCTTATCAGAGCCAGCAACAATAGCAATACAAACCGCGGTCACTATGAAACGATCAAAAAGAGATAACTGAAGTGGCAATATACACTGCCAAAATTGTCTGGAGCCGCAAGGATTCCGTATTTTTAGATCACCTGTACAGTCGTGGATCAGCCAGGCCAGCAGCAGATCGAGCAGATGCATCATCAAGCACATGCAGCCTGTTTTATTGCTTCATCAGTAAAAACTGAAGTGCGCGTGAACCGGTTTTTTCCGAGTTATTGGGAGTGCTCAACGATGAGTAAAAAAATCCCTTTTGATCTGCAACCGACTCTGACTGGATCAACAATCTCGCTGCGCCCTTTGCAGGCGGAAGATTTTGAAGCACTTTACCTGGCAGCTTCAGACCCGCTGATATGGGAGCAGCATCCTTCCCCGCTCAGGTATCAGCGCGACGTGTTTGAGCAAGAATTCTTTATCGGAGCGCTGGCTTCCGGCAGTGCGTTTGTAGTGTTCGAAAATGAGTCGAGTAAAATCATTGGTTCGTCGCGTTTTTATGACTGGGATCCGATACAAAAGGAGGTCGCGATCGGATTTACGTTTCTGGCACGCAGCCACTGGGGTGGCACAAGCAATCAGCAAAAGAAGCAGTTGATGCTCGATCATGCCTGGCAGTGGGCGGAGCGTGTGTGGTTCCACATTGGCAGGAATAACTGGCGATCACGAAAGGCTGTCGAAAAGATCGGTGCCAGCTTCTCTCATGATGCCATTAAGGAGTTGAACGGGGTGGTGCACGAATATGCCTTCTACAAAATGGAGAAAGTCGCTTCCCCCAGCAATTAACAAATATGATCCCTTCGCAAGCCTGAAGCGTATTAATAACTGAATCGACTTATCTGCGAAACAGGTGTTTGGATATGAACTCAGTAATGAAGCTTATGATGACCGCGACGCTGCCGCTGGTATTAACCAACTGTATACGTATCGGGCCGGCGTCTCCGAATCAGCCATTGGCAGAATATGTGGATATTGAGCGTTTCATGGGCACCTGGTATGTGCAGGCATACACCCCGACATTTCTTGACCGGGATGCGCACGATGCAACCGAAAGCTATGAGCTGAGCGATGATGGGAAAATTCTCACGACCTACCGATTTCGCAAAGGTCCGGACGCCAGCTGGAAAACCATGAACCCCGTTGGCTGGGTTCACGACAAAACCAGCAACGCAGAGTGGCGGATGCGTTTCTTCGGACTGTTAACATCCCCGTATTATGTTTTGTTCGTCTCCCCCGACTACAATGAAACCGTGATAGGTCATCCCGGCAAAGAGCTGGCCTGGATCATGACCCGCAATCCAGAGATTTCGGAATCCGCCTTTACGCGTCTGCGTGCTGAATTACTCAGCCGGGACTATGACCTCAGTGAGTTGACGCGAGTTCAACACTCTTCAGCTGTTGCCCTCTAGCCACGCCAGCAGACGCAGTTTTCCTTACACTCCACCAGCGCCAGGCTGGCAAGATTCCTTGCTGACTGCGAACCGATCAGAGGTGGAGTACCATTGTGGGTCTGGATCGACAACAAGCCCCTGCCAGGCGTATTCTTTATGGCGTTCAACTGTGTCTGCTAAAAGCTCGCTGAGTTAAGGAAAACAATAAAAACATACAAGGGAGCCTCTGAATAACTCTATGGTCACTCTGGCCTTCAGCCGATTTCGCTGGCAAGGCGCACTTGCGCCGGCATGCGTCCGCCTGTCAAGCAAGGGCAACGCAGCCAGCGGGATCGGCTGAAGGCCCCTTCGGGCGGGC
>JBDNGQ010000059.1:0-10695 GCA_041689205.1 Pseudohongiellaceae bacterium
AGCCTGCATTCACAGGTATTTCCTGCACAGGATATGTTCACGGGGCTGTGAAAGCGGGCCGGTAAACCATAGAATGGCACGCTTTGAAGGACTTGATAATTGCCGATCCTTGCACTTTACAGCACAGTAGTTCTTATCTGGGGATCAACCTGGATCGTCATTACATTCCAACTCGGTCAAGTAGCGCCTGGCTTGTCGGTGGCCTATCGTTTCAGCCTGGCTTCGCTGGTATTGTTCGGCTGGTTACTGCTACGCAACAGAGGACGTCTGGTCAGTTTTACGGCAGTTCAGCACAAGGTAATCGCGCTGCAAGGGATATTTCTGTTTGGGGCCAATTATCTGTTTGTGTATCTGGGCTCCGAACGTCTGAGTAGCGGCCTGGTCGCCGTTCTAATGTCATTGTTGCCGCTGTTTACTATTCTCAATCAGATTGTATTTATGCGTCTGCCTGTGCGCGGCTCGGTACTGGCGGCGAGTTTCACTGGTCTAGTTGGCACGGTAATGATTTTCTATCCGGAGTTTTCCGAATTGTCTGGCGCACAAAATGCCATTAACGAGGGCAGCAGTCTGCGAAGCACTGCCGGGATTTTGTTCTGTATTCTGGCTGCATGGCTTGCATCGGTAGGTAATCTGTACGCCGTGCGCAACGCAGGGCGTGGCTTGCCGATTATGGAAACCACAGCCTGGGCGATGGCATACGGTGCTGCATTTATGTTTATCATCTGCGGTATTTCTGGAACTGAATTTACCTTCGACACTTCCTTCAACTACCTGTGGTCGCTGGTTTACCTGGCCGTACTGGGATCGGTCTTTGCGTTTGTGTTCTATTTCATGCTTGGCGCAAAGATCGGTGCCGATAAGAGTGCTTACGTTGCAGTAGCCATTCCTATCATTGCGCTTGGATTCTCTACACTGTTTGAATCCTATCAATGGAGCCTGAACGCTGTATTCGGTATTGCGTTGATTTTACTGGGAAATTATTTAATTTTGCGGCCAGCAAAACCATTGGTCGGGCATGGTTAGGGGATAACCCGATGGAAAAACATCCCTTGCTCTGACATGATGGGCCTTGAGATTTTTTATTCACTCAGGGATCAGTATTATGAGCAAAATTGATATCGGTATTAAAGAATCAGATCGATTGGAAGTTGCAGAAGGATTGAAGCATCTGCTGGCAGATTCTTACACTCTGTATCTGCAAACACATAACTTTCACTGGAATGTGACAGGCCCACAGTTCCGAGAACTGCATCTGATGTTTGAAGAACATTACATGGAACTGGCCCAGGCAGTAGACGATGTGGCTGAACGCATTCGTACCCTGGATGTGCCAGCTCCCGGCACCTACAATCAATTCGTCAAGCTTAGTTCTATTAAAGAAATAGAGGGTATTCCCGACGGGCGGGAAATGGTTGATATCCTTACCCGTGGACATGAGACAGTTGTTAAAACCTGCCGCAGTGTGTTTAAGAAAGCTCAGGATGCGGATGACGAATCAACAGTTGCCCTGGTATCTGATCGCATGCGCGTTCATGAGAAAACGGCATGGATGCTGCGCGCACTGAATAAGTAGTCATCCTGCCCCCTGTCCCTGCGTCGTCTTGGCGCGGGGTCAGTGATCAGTTGCTCTGGATGCGATAATCAACAAGTATCCTGCCAGCGTCCCGACACTCCTGGTCATGCCCCGGCTCAATCCATTGCTCTGCTCTGGCAGCGAATTCCCATTGTCGCATCGAGTTCAGATCTAGCAGCAGTTGTGCATAGGCGAGAGCTGGAGCAGACATATTGATCTGGTAAGTCTGAACCCGGAATGCTACTGGGCAGAAAAAAGCATCAACGGCCGTAAACTGACTGCCTGCTAAAAAAGGTCCGCCAAAAATTTGCAGCCCTTGCTGCCAGAGTTCATCGAGCCGGTCGATGTCCTTCTGCAGAGCCGTGCTCACGGAGTGCATCTCGATACGCACTGAGCAATTCATCGGACATTGTTGTCGTAAGGCACCGAATCCAGAATGCATTTCTGCGCTTGCCGATCGAGCCCAGGCCCTTGTTATCTGATCAATCGGCCATACAATTACGTGCTCTGCAAGAAACTCAGTGATAGCAAGGCTGTCCCACACCGTGGTTTGTGGTGCTATCAGACATGGCACCTTGCCATTAGGGGAGAATTTCCGAAATATCTCCCAGTTGTCGCTTTGGGTGAAGGGGACCAGGTGTTCTGTGAAAGGAACTTCCAACTCTTTCATTAAAACCCAGGGACGCAATGACCATGATGAGTAATTTTTATTAGCAATATAAAGCTCAAACATAAATCACCCCATTAATTTGAGAATAGCCACCAGATAACAAAGAATATGCTGAAACCGCTGAGGTAGAAAATCCCGGTCCAGGCGAGCAGGCGCATTGGCAATGACATGCCAGTTTCCCTGACCAGACTGAAGTTAAGCCATGCAAAAAAGGGTGTCGTCACAAAGGCCAGCGTCATTGCAAAGGTTAACATAGGGCCCAGCGCGGTTTGAAAGAACAGAATAATTGCCATCCCCGCTGCCGCCTGTCCAAGAATCCAGAGATTCAAGGTGGCGGGTTCGCGAGTGGTCTTGCTGCCACGCAGCAGCCAGAACGATTCATCCAGAGTACGCGCATAGCCATCAAGAACTGCCAACGTGGTGCCGAACATGCATAGAAACGCAATGAAAGCGACCAGCAGTCTCGACCAGTCACCGATTGTTGCTGAGTACATGGCAACCAACTGCTGAGCAAAGGCAGCGCCCGCCATTGCAATCTCCTGGTCGGCACCATGTTGAACCAGAGCCCCAAGGCCCACAAAAATCAGCGCCAGAAATACCGTCGTGCCGTAGCCGATATTGAAATCGAACAAGCCGTTGTCGAGAGATACCTCGGTCAATTGTTGTTTGGAGCGCAGCCAAAGAGAATTGATCGCAGAGATTTCTATGGGTACCGGCATCCAGCCTATCATCGCTACCAGAAACGCCAGCATGGATAATTGCCAGGGTGAAGGGCTGACATAATCCGGAGGGGCCGCCGGGCCATTCTGCCAGGCAATCAAAAATGCGGCAACGGTGGTAATCGTTAACAGCAGCATTATCGTCTTGGAGAGATTGTCGAGCAGACGATAATGACCGGCCAGAAGTATCAGCAAACTGATGGCAAGCAACAACAGGCATAACACGGTTAATGATAAATTCCACGGAATAAAGTATTGCAGCAGGCTGGCTGTGAGCAGCAGAACTCCAGCGGTATTGACTGCTGCTGCAATCAGGTTCAGCACGGTGAAAGCGATCAGATAGAATCGGCTTTTTCGTTGATAACCTTGAATAAGGCTTTCATTGTTATTCAAGGTGTACTGTACGCCAAAACGAAAAAAAGGATACTTGAGTACATTAACCAGCAGAATCAGCCACAGCAATTGCCAACCGAACAATGCTCCGGCCTGTGTGGATGCCACCAGATGTGATGCGCCTACTGCCGCCGCTGCCATAATCAGTCCGGGCCCCATAGCGCTTATGCGGGCCTGCATCAGGGATTTTTCCATAGTGTTCACTTTAAATCGTGCGATAATGCCGCCGCACCTGGGCTGTCCGTTAACAAAGCGTGCAGGATAATCGAAAGGTATTATTTCTGCTATCGCCAGTGGGATATTTCCCGCTCGCAGTGGCAAGGCATAATTTACGGATACGTGATGGAACAAAACCCCGATAATAATTCATCAGCAGCTGCGGTTCGCCCGCGTGGCTTGTTACGGTCGAGTGCTGTTACCGGCAGCATGACGTTTGTCTCGCGCATACTTGGTCTGATTCGGGATGTGGTGCTGGCTCGGGTATTTGGACCCGGCGATGGCGCAGATGCTTTTTTTCTGGCTTTTAAAATACCCAACTTTCTGCGCCGGCTGTTTGCTGAAGGGGCCTTTAACCAGGCTTTCGTGCCAGTCCTCTCTGAATATCGCAGCAAGCGCAGCCTGCTGGAGGTGCAGGGTCTGATCAATGCGGTGGCTGGCGCGCTCGGTGGAATTCTGCTGCTTATTACTGCAGTGGTCGTGGTTGCAGCACCATTAATTGCTTATCCAATAGCTTATGGGTTTA
Organism: Pseudohongiellaceae bacterium; assembly: GCA_041689205.1. Taxonomy (GTDB): domain Bacteria; phylum Pseudomonadota; class Gammaproteobacteria; order Pseudomonadales; family Pseudohongiellaceae; genus JAVVEG01. Next base: position 4,098 of record JBDNGQ010000059.1, read on the forward strand.
CCTCAAACCCCGAAAAGTTCTCTCTGTTTGTTGAAATGTTTCGGATCAGTTTCCCCTATCTTTTTCTGATTTCAATGACCGCTTTTGCTGGCGCCATACTTAACAGTTATGACCGTTTTGCAGTGCCTGCTCTGACTCCGGCCTTGCTTAATATCAGCTTGATTGCCTCGGCCTTGTTGCTTAGCCCTTACTTTGACCGACCGGAGGTAGCGCTGGCCTGGGGCGTAATGGTGGCAGGTATTTGTCAGTTACTGTTCCAACTGCCTTTCCTGGCAAAAATGAAGCTGCTACCGAAACCAGTAATCGGGCGCGGTCATGAAGGTGTTAAACGCATTATGACCTTGATGATTCCTGCACTTTTTGGGGTGTCAGTCAGTCAAATCAATTTATTGCTGGACACCTTCATTGCCTCGCTGCTGGTCTCGGGCAGCGTCTCGTGGCTGTACTTCTCCGATCGTCTGGTTGAGTTACCACTGGGAATATTCGGGGTTGCTATTGCCACCGTGGTACTGCCGAGTCTGTCGCGCAGACATGCTGAGAAAACTACTGAAGACTTCGCAGCTTTGCTGGATTGGGCTTTCCGGCTGGTACTGTTAATAGCGGTTCCGGCCAGTCTGGCGCTGATCGTGCTGGCGCAGCCACTGATTATTACTCTTTTCCTGAACGAAAATTTCACTGTCAATGATGTGCAGCAGGTAACCACCAGTTTACGTGCATATGCGCTGGGTCTGCTGCCATTCATGGCGATTAAGGTATTTGCACCGGGTTATTATTCCCGTCAAGATACTTCAACACCGGTGCGTATCGGTATCATTGCGATGGCCGTTAATATGGTATTGAACATCCTGCTGGTATTCGTGCTGGATATGGCTCACACCGGTCTCGCTTTGGCAACATCGCTGGCGGCTTTTGTTAATGCAGCATTACTTTTCAATGGGCTGCGCACAAAGAATATATTCTGGTTTCAGCCCGGTTGGTTGCGCTTTTGTGTGCAATTGTTGCTTGCGAATGTAGTGATGATGAGCTTTGTTATCCTGTATGCAGGTGACTGGCAATCATGGCTGGATTTGAGTGACTGGATGCGGGTAACAGAGATCACTGTCCTGTGTGCGGGAGGAGTGCTCTTGTATGCATCAGTACTGTTTTTAAGTGGTGTGCGCCTGCGGGATTTTCAGCGACACAGCTGAAGCCAGAATGGTTTGGCAACAAACCCGCAGATCAGCAGGTCCACCCCTCATCCTTATTCTGAATAGGTTGCCGGGGTCGGCAGGCTCATTGAGTATTTTAGTTGTTTGTCTGAATCTAATTGATGTAACGTGAGAAAACATGAATAAACGCAACAGAGAAATAGACAATCTACACATCATCAGCAGCGAAGAACTGCCTGCGCCGAGTGAACTAAAAGATGCCATGCCGGTGGCAGGAGATGCTCTGCGGACGGTAATGAAGGGTCACCGTGGCGTGAAGGCAGTACTTGACCGTCAGGATAGTCGACTGATCGTCGTCGTGGGACCCTGTTCGATTCACAATGTTGAGGAAGCGCTGGAGTACGCTCGCAGATTAAAAACTCTGGCGGATGAGCTTCAAGACTCGCTGCTGATTCTTATGCGAGTATATTTTGAGAAACCACGCACTACCGTCGGTTGGGAGGGATTGATTTATGATCCCAATCTGGATGGCAGTCATCGCATTGAACATGGTCTGCGCATTGGCAGGCAGTTAATGCTGGATATTGCTAATCTTGGGCTGCCTATTGCCGTAGAAGCGCTTGATCTGATTTCACCACAGTACCTGCAGGATCTGGTGACATGGACAGCTATCGGGGCGCGCACTACTGAATCGCCAACCCACCGCAAACTGGCAAGCGGCATATCCTCGGCTATTGGTTTCAAGAACAGTGTGGATGGAAGTCTCAGCGTAGCGGTGAATGCTATTCGATCGGCCTCCGCCAACAATTCGTTTATCAGTATTACCGAAGAAGGCAAAGTGGCTGCGTTCCGCACCTCGGGTAATCCACATTGCCACGTCATCCTGCGCGGTGGTAAAGAACCCAACTTCAGCAGCGTGCATGTCGCTGAAGTTGAGGCTGAACTGCGCAAAGCGTTGATTCCGGAAAACATCATGATTGATTGCAGTCACGGAAATTCGCGCAAAGATTATAATCGTCAGACAGAAGTACTTGATGATGTTGCGCAGCAGATCATTGCAGGTAATCGTTCTATTATCGGTGTGATGATTGAAAGTAATCTGTGTGCTGGAAATCAGCCGATACCCGATGATCTGGAAGAGATGCGCTATGGAGTTTCAATCACCGATGCCTGTATAGACTGGGACACCACAGAGCAGGCGCTGCGGAAACTGGCGGCGGAAACAGCTCCTTATCTGATCGCGCGAAGCCATCCGGAGGGCTGAAGAAAGATTCTGTCATGCTCAAAGAGACAGACAATCTGAGCGGCAATGGAATGCTCTACAGGAGGAGATGACTCGTCATACAATCTGGTTGAAAGTATCATGGGGCACCGCGCCACTCAGTTTCTCTGTCACTCTGGAAATATTAACAAAGAACAGCCATTAAAACTGAAGGTCTCAACTGCCAACGACTGCTGATACAACGATCAGACAGAGTGCCAGAACAGAAATAGCTGCAATGGTGCTGACAATATTTCTATAGACAATACGATCTTCCATATTTTATTCCTCGTTTGTTTATGCGAAAAAGCCTGAATCAGATCTGCCGCAGCAGATACAAAATCTGCTGTTGCCTGCTGACAGAAATATTACTGCAAAGCAATTTTATGCCTTTGATCTGAATCAAGCGCCTCGACTATTTGTTGTCGTAAGCTCAGGGGCTCGGGTGATTGTCCATTACAGTAATTTTTACTATTATGAATAGACAGGTTGTACGGAACCAAAACGAACGTTAATGAGTATCACGGAGAAAAAGTATGAGCAGTTACAAAAACATTCTGGTGGCAGTAGATGGATCTGATGAATCAGTTGTTATTCTGGGTAAGGCTTTGGATCTGATCGGCAATGATAATGTGAAGCTCAACGTTGTGCTGGTATTCGAGCCGCTGCTTGGTAATTATTCTTTTGAATTGAATATGGCTGACTTCGAGCAGTTGCAGCAACAGCATCAGGAGCAGGTGGCGAAGAAAATGCGTGAGTTGGCGGCCGCAAAATTTCCTTCTCTGTCAGCAGATGCAATACATTTTCTGCGTGGAAAGCCTGCCACTGAGATCAAGCGAATGGCCGAGGATACCGGTGCCGATCTGGTGGTGATCGGCAGTCACGGTCACAATCCGATCCGTGTAATACTGGGTTCAACAGCAAACGCCGTTTTACACGGAATTCATTGTGATGTTTTGACTGTGCGAGTCCAGGGAGCCTCCGAATAACACTATGACCACTCTGCGGGTGACTGCGCCCGGTGCTGCAAGGCGTCGTGCGCCGACAATGGCGGTAGCCCCTGGCAGTTATTCGTTCAGGACTTTGATCAACGAATCCGTTAAATAATCAATATTATTATCATTGATGCCAGCAATATTAATACGGCTGGAATCGACCAGATAGATACTGTAATCCCGAATCAAGGTCTGCACCTGATTAACAGAGATTCCCAGGAAGGAAAACATGCCTTTTTCCTTTTCAATAAAGCTGAAATCGCGCGCTACACCTTTTGCTTTCAGTGCATTAACCAACTGAGAGCGTAGTTTATTAATGCGGTTGCGCACCACAGCAAGTTCCTGCAGCCAGTTATCATGTAATGCGACATCCGCAAGAATTGTTGCAACCACCGCTGCACCATGGTCGGGCGGCATTGAGTAAATAGCGCGGGCAATAGATGCAATCTGACTTGCAGAAGCCTGCATTGATTGTGTTGTTTCACAGAGTACCGTCAAGCTGCCGGTGCGTTCACGATAAAGGCCAAAATTCTTTGAACAGGAACTGACGATCACCAGTTCAGGCAGGGACTCAGCCAGCAGGCGTACACCGTAGCCATCTTCTTCAATACCATCCCCAAGCCCCTGATAAGCGAGGTCAACAAATGGCGTAAATCCATTCTTCAGGGCAATATCGCGCACCGCCTGCCACTGTGTCTGATCAAGATCTGCGCCGCAGGGGTTGTGGCAACAACCGTGCAATAACACCAGATCACCCGGTCCTGCGGTGGACAGGCTACTCATCATCTCATCGAAGCGGATGCTATGCCTGCTGTAATCGTAGTAGGGGTATTCTTCAATCTGCAAGCCGGCTTCACCCAGCAACGGAATATGATTTGCCCAGGTAGGATTGCTTACCAGAATACGCGCATCAGGTTTGCTGCGCTTAATAAACTCAGCAGCCAGGCGCAGACCGCCACAGCCACCTGGAGTCTGGAAAGTAATGCGGCGTTGTTCAAGATCGGTCGCCAGCGATTCACCGAGTACCAGCTCTGCTACCAGAGCATTATAATCAGCTGCGCCAGCCGGACCGATATAGGTCTTGGTAGTCTGGCTGTTTAGAAGTATGGCTTCAGCGTCCTTTACTGCCGCCATAACTGGCGTTGCTCCGCGCTCATCCTTGTATACTCCCACGCCAAGATCAATCTTGAGTGGATTGCTGTCGGCACGATGTGCAGTCATTAATCCAAGAATTGGATCGGCGGGAAGGGCGCTGAGTGATTGAAACATGGTGGTGCTCCTGTTGTGAACTGCTCCTGTGCCTGCCAGGAATGCCTTTCAGTCTATTTAAGCGTTTGGGCTTTAAGTGTGTTTTGCAGCAGTGATGCAATGGTCATTGGCCCAACCCCGCCTGGAACCGGTGTAATAAAGGAGCATTTGTCTTTTACTGCCGCAAAGTCGACATCGCCAGCAAGTCGAAATCCGCTTTTGGTGCCGGCATCAGCAAGTCTGGTGATTCCGACATCAATAACAACGGCTCCCTGTTTGACCATATCAGCACCAACGAATTCAGCTTTGCCAATAGCGACGACTAGAATATCGGCTGATCGGCAGATTTCTGCCATGTTCTTGCTGCGGCTGTGGACCACCGTGACAGTGCAGTTACCCGGATTGCTGTTGCGGGACAATAATATAGATACCGGCGTGCCCACGATGTTACTGCGCCCGATAACGACACAATGCTTACCCTCAGTTTTAATATCATAACGCTTCAGCAGTTCCATGATGCCATTGGGGGTTGCTGAAATAAATGTGGGCAGCCCCAGACACATTTTGCCGACATTAACGGGATGGAAACCATCAACGTCTTTGCGCGGATCAATGGCCAGGGTGACTTTCATCTCATCAATATGCTTTGGCAGAGGCAACTGCACGATGAATCCATCGATGTCATCATCAGCATTTAATTCTGCAATTTTTTGCAGTAGTTCGGGCTCACTGATATTTTTATCAAGACGTAACAATGATGATTTGAAGCCAACGCGCTCACATGCGCTAACCTTATTGCTGACATAGGTTTCACTGGCACCATCATTGCCAACCAGCACCGCAGCCAGGTGCGGGATTTTACCCCCAGCAGCAATTATCTGAGCCACCTGTCCAGCAATCTCTGTCTTGATCTGTTCTGCAGTAAGTTTACCGTTGAGCAGTTGCATGAGAATCGTTCCGCATTGAAAGGCCACTATCATAAACGAGCTGCAGATTCACCTCAAGGAAGGCCAGGCTCAGAACTTACCACTTGCCGGTATTTGGCATACTCGCCCAGGGTTCTTGAGCGGGCAGAGCGCTTCCTGCCTGCAGCAGTTCTATGGAAATGTTGTCGGGGGAGCGAACAAAGGCCATCCGACCATCGCGGGGAGGGCGGTTAATTGTGACGCCACTGTCCATAAGGTGCTGACAGACCTGATAAATATCTTCGACCTGATAGGCAAGATGGCCGAAATTGCGCCCTCCTCCATACGATTCCGGATCCCAGTTGAAGGTCAGTTCCACCTGCGCACTTTCATCTCCAGGCGCGGCCAGGAATACCAGTGTGAAACGTCCGGCTTCGCTTTCTCTGCGTTGTAACTCGCGCAAACCCAGTTTATTGCAGTAAAAATCCAGCGATGCGTCCAGATCGCTGACTCGAACCATTGTATGCAGATATTTCACAGGATATTTCTCCGTAGGATTCAGAATTTGCTGGCCAGGAGGGGACTTTGATTCATGGTTGATCGTCGCGGTAAAGACTAAAGGCTACGTACTCTCCGATTTGGTTCCAATCGCCATCGATGCGCGCTATTTCCGTTCTACCTGCATCTGTCCAGCGCAGTGTTCCATAAAACTCTGCCTGAACTGCCTTTATAATCAGGGTAATTTCGTCGCCCCTGATCGTCACCGAATCAACCTGGATGCCCGCACTGCCCTGAGCGGGCATGTCAAGCGTGGCCGTATAAGCTCCATCAATAGAATGCAGGGTGAAAATTATCTGCCGCACAGTGTCGTGGCCCACAGTAAACGAGCCGTTCCAGCGGCCATTCAGAGGTGCCGGTGATTCAGCACTTGCGAGGGCAAAATCGCCGAGATTGAATATAAGACACAGCATTAGAGTTGATGTTTTTTTGCATAGCAGGTTCATAAGTAAATTGACCCTTGAAATTTTCGGGTTTAGCCAG
>JBDNGQ010000060.1:0-18760 GCA_041689205.1 Pseudohongiellaceae bacterium
GCGATATTCTCGACGCCTGCTTCCAACGCTGTGCCGGCATTGCCAGGCGCCACGTATACTTTTCCAACCAGCGGTGACTGGGCGACTTTCCATGCCAGAGCGTGTTCACGGCCACCATTACCTAGTATCAGGATATTCATAAGGCTCTCTTTCTTGTTTAGTGCCTGAAATGCCGGACACCGGTGAACACCATGGCCATGCCGGCTTCGTCGGCGGCGGCAATAACTTCAGCATCACGCATGGAGCCGCCTGGTTGAATAACAGCGGCAATGCCAGCTGCAGCAGCCGCATCAATGCCATCGCGGAAGGGGAAGAATGCATCGGAAGCCATCACTGATCCGCGCACTTCCAGGTTTTCGTCAGTTGCCTTAATGCCGGCGATTCTGGCGCTGTACACACGGCTCATCTGTCCGGCACCGATGCCGATGGTTTGCTTGTTACGGCAATAGACAATTGCGTTGGACTTTACGAACATAGCCACCTGCCAGGCAAACAGCAGATCGTTGATCTCCTGCGCTGTCGGTTGACGTTTGCTGACCACCTGCAGTTCAGCCGCACTGATCTGATGAATATCGCGATCCTGAATCAGCAGTCCGCCATTGACGCGCTTGTAATCAAAAGCCGGCTGACGCTGCTGTGACCATGCGCCAGAACTGAGCACCCGCACATTCTGCTTAGTCGCCAGTACTGTCAGTGCCTGAGTAGACACGCTGGGGGCGATAATGACTTCACTGAACTGCTGATCAATGATTTTCTGAGCAGTCGCCGCGTCGAGTTCTCGATTGAAGGCAATGATGCCGCCAAACGCCGAGGTCGGGTCAGTCTGAAACGCCAGCTCATAGGCCTGCAGCAGTGAGGTGCTGACTGCTACACCACAGGGATTGGCATGTTTGACGATAACGCAGGCTGGCTCAGCAAAGGACTTTACACATTCCAGCGCGGCATCGGTGTCTGCAATATTATTGTATGAAAGCTCTTTACCCTGATGCTGAACAGCGGTGCTGATGCTGGCTTCCTGTGGACTTTTCTCAGTATAAAAGGCGGCGCTCTGGTGGGGATTTTCGCCGTAACGCAGATCCTGGCTTTTATGAAACTGGCTGGAATAAGTTCGCGGGAATACTGAAGCTTTTTTCTCAGCCTGCTCAGCAACAATGACTTTGCCCAGATAATTGGCAATAGCAGCATCGTAGGCTGCGGTATGTTCAAAGGTTTTAACGGCCAGATCAAAGCGCGTACTCTGACTCAATGTTCCGCCATTATTTTTCAATTCTGAAATGATCGGTTCATAGTCGGAAGGATTTACCACGACACCAACCCAGGCATTATTTTTGGCCGCAGCGCGCAGCATAGTGGGCCCGCCGATATCAATATTCTCGATAGCTTCGGCAAGATCGCAATCGGGTCTGGCAACGGTGGCTTCAAACGGGTAGAGATTAACCACCACCAGATCAATCTGTGGAATCTGATGAGCGTTCATCACAGCTTCATCAATATCACGTCGTGCCAGGATGCCACCGTGTACTTTCGGATGCAGAGTTTTAACCCGACCATCCATCATTTCTGGAAAGCCGGTGTAATCCGCGATCTCGATGGCAGGAATATTTTCTGCCTGCAGTAATTTATAAGTGCCACCGGTGGAGAGTATTTCAATACCGGATTCATGCAGTGAGCGGGCAAAGGCAGTAATGCCGGATTTGTCAGATACGCTGATAAGAGCGCGCTGGACGATAGCGGTTTTTTTTGTAGACATGAGAACAGGCTTTTGATGTTACGGTGATGGAGTCGGCCTTCCTTTTTGACCATTTACTCCTTAAGTTTCAGTGCCTTAAAGCAGTCCATACTGTTTAAGTTTTTTGCGTAAGGTGCCGCGGTTCATACCGAGCATAATAGACGCCTTGCTCTGATTGCTGCTGGTGTGACGCATAACCGCCTCTAACAGGGGAGCTTCCACTTCGGACAGCACCAGGTCATACAGGCCAGTCATTGAATCGTTACCTAATTGCTCGAAATAGACTTCTAATGACCGCTCTACTTCCTGACGCAAGCTGCAGGGTTGTGGCTCATCGTGCAACTGGACCGGGTTGTCGAACTGAACACTTTGCGCGGGCATTAGATTATCCGTCATTGTCATGCTGCTATTTCCTTATTAATTCGCAGAGTCTCAAAATATTCCTGGATGCATTCAATCTGAACCTGAATGGATTCTAGATGATTAAATCGTGATTTGAAACAGTTACCATCAGGCAAAGTTTTGCTGTACCAGGAGAGATGCTTGCGTGCGAACAGCAGGCCTTTGTCCTCTCCGTAGAACTCATGCAGGTGTCGCGTGTGCTGCAACAGAATCTCAGCGATTTCTGGAAGTAATTTTTCAGGAAGATGTCTCCCTGTTCTAAGATAATAATCAATTTCCTGAAATATCCATGGCCGGCCCTGTGCCGCCCGTCCGATCATCAGACCATCGGCGCCGGTGTGACGAAGTACTTTCTCGGCTTTGATTGCATCAACAATGTCACCATTAGCAATGACTGGAATTGTGACGGCGTGCTTAATTTCGGCAATGGTGTCGTACTCCGCGTCACCCATAAACCGGCACTCTCTGGTGCGGCCATGCACTGAGAGCATCTGCACTCCCTCGTCCTGGGCTATCAATGCAATATCAACGCCATTTCTCGATTCACGGCTCCAGCCAGTACGGATTTTCAGCGTAACAGGAACATCAACAGCGCTGACTACCGCATGCAGAATCTGCTGAACCAGATCACGATCTCTGAGCAGCGCGGAGCCAGCAGCTTTCTGTAAGACTTTCTTGGCAGGGCAGCCCATATTGATATCAATGACATCGGCACCCATTGCTACGTTCAGCCGTGCTGCCTCTGCCATCATCTGCGCATCACCACCGGCAATCTGCACCACATTGGGGCCATGGTCGCGAGATTTGCGCAGGCGATCGCGGTATTTTCCTCTTTGCCAGCATTCACTGTCGCAGGGGATCATCTCAGCTACGGCCAACCCGGCGCCGTGTTGCAGGCATAACTCCCTGAACGGCTGGTCACTGACACCTGCCATCGGGGCGAGTATAAGCCGGTTGGGCAGCGTGTAAGGGCCGAGTTTGATCATCACTTAATCCAGATTGCCGAGGAATACTTCGTAGTTTATCGCATTACTGCCAGGATCAACGATATCCACACGGACCTGAACGCTGGTATTGGGTGGCATCAACGTCATTTCCTGCAATTCCTCCGGCAGGTATTCCTGGGGCAGAAAGCTGCGCATGCCGACCGACTTCTGATCAATATCAGTGAATTTCAACCTCAAAGCAGGGAAAGGCTGAGCAAATGTGGCATCGTTACGGACACTCAGACTTACCAGCAAGGCGTTTGCAGTCTCGGGATGGCTTCGCACCACCAGGTTCTCACTGCTGATCGCAGTCAGATCGCGCTGCGCAGCCACCGTGCAGGGTAACTGAGCACACATCCATTCAATCCGTGGTCGCCACTGCGCCTGCAGGCTCAATTCGTCGCGTTTAAACCAGATTAACTGCAGGCCCAGGGTGATGATAAGCAGAATTGCCAGTATCGCAGTGCCAGCTGTTTTTAGCAGATTGGCCTGATCTTTTTGCCAGGCGTGTATCTCGACTGGTGCGGAAAACTCATGCAGTGCGACACGATTAGCCGGGCTGAATTGTTCTGCCTCATCATTATCCTGCAGATCAGCCTCAAAAGCAGACGAACGGCTGGCGAACAGCAGTGGTTCTTTGCGTTCAGCATCGGCTTCATAGAACATCGGCTGTTGAGCACTTACCGGCTCTTCATCTGGCAGTGGATCTTCTGCGAGCAATTCCCAGCCTGGTTGTGAATCTGCGTCAGACTCCGTGTCATATCCGGATTCTATCTGCCGTGCTGATGCCAACCGCGCAGCTTCCGTATCAGCGTCAGCAGCGCTCTGTTCTGTCTGAATTGGTGCATCACTGTCAAAAAAATTATCGGCTGCAACAAATACATGCAGACAGGCGCCACACCGCACATTTCCATCGGCAGCTTGCAGTTGTGCAGTAGTTACCTTAAATGCTGTCTGACAATGCGGACAACGGGTAATAAAAGAGTGCATTTATTGTCGCCTTATCCCGTCAATACGGACCCATTCATCCCGGTGAACAGGAACGTTCATTTCGAAATATTGATCATAAGTCTGCAGCAAGGCTGAAGTCTGTTCAGACAGTACACCGGAAAGAACTATTCGCCCACCTGGCCGGGTCAACCGGGCCAGAATCGGTGTCAACTCCTGAAGCGGGCCGGAGAGAATATTTGCCAGCATAAAATCTGCTGGCTGATGTTGTTTTTTATCAGGCAGATAGACTGCTAATTGATCCGCTGCTATACCATTCATCTCGCGATTATTGGCACAGGCAATAATAGCCTGCGGATCGTTATCAATGGCCACTACCTGAGTGGCGCCGCACAGTACCGCCGCAATAGCGAGAATGCCGGAGCCACAGCCATAATCGATAACCGTTTTACCCTGCATGTCCTGTGCATCAATCCATTCCAGACACAGCGCTGTGGTGGGATGCGTGCCGGTGCCAAAAGCCAGACCAGGGTCGAGCAGGATATTCAATGCGTCAGGTTCGGGAGGTGGTGTCCAGCTTGGACATACCCATAAGCGTTTGCCGAAGCGCATCGGCTTAAAGTCTGCCATCCAGGCGCGCTCCCAGTCGATATCCTCAACAATTTCATAACGCAGTGAGTCACTCAGATCCAGACCGCTGGCTTTGTGCACAGTGACAGCAACAGCCTGTACGTTCACCGGCTGTTCGAACAGTCCAGTGACATCGGTCTGCGCCCACAACGGTGTGCTGCCTGGCTCCAGCTGAAATACCGCTTCGTCCTCGGCATCCTGCATGGTCACCGATACCGCGCCCAGTTCCTGCAGGGCCAGTTCAATGCTGGCCGCCTGCGCTTCAGCAACGCGCACTGTGATCTGATGCCAGGGCATATCGGTGTGACCTTGTTGCTTACCCGACGCTGATTACCCGGCGGGTTTGTTGGATGATTTAAGTTTGTGCTCAAGGTAGTGGATATTAACGCCACCTTTCTGGAATTCCGAATCGCGCACAATTTCTTTCTGCAAGGCAGTATTGGTGCGAATGCCATCGATCAGCAGTTCATCCAGGGCATTATGCATCCGGGCCAAAGCATGCGCACGGTCTTCGCCATGGGTGATCAGCTTGGCGATCAGCGAATCGTAGTAAGGCGGCACGGTGTAGCCGCTGTAGATGTGCGAGTCCACGCGCACGCCATTGCCACCTGGGGCATGGAACAGATTGATTTTGCCGGGACAGGGCAGGAAAGTAACCGGATCTTCGGCATTGATCCGACATTCAAAGGAGTGACCTTTGATCACGACATCTGACTGTTTGATGGACAATGGCTCACCGCTGGCGATCAGCAACTGTTGTTTAACAATGTCGATACCGGTCACCATTTCGGTGACGGGATGCTCAACCTGAACACGGGTATTCATCTCGATGAAAAAGAACTGTTCATCCTGATATAAAAACTCCATGGTGCCAGCGCCGCGGTAGTTCATGTTGATGCAGGCTTTAACACAGGTATCGGCGACTTTCTGGCGAATGTGGTCAGGAATACCAGGTGCGGGAGCCTCTTCCAGCACTTTCTGGTGACGTCGCTGCATGGAACAGTCACGGTCGCCCAGATGAATGGCATTACCCTGGCCATCGGCGAGAATCTGAATTTCAACGTGGCGGGGATTTTCCAGAAATTTTTCCAGATAAACCACGCCGCTGCCAAAGAAGGCTTTCGCTTCTGACTGGGTTACGTAAATGGCTTTTAACAGGGCGGCTTCGCTGTGCACAACGCGCATGCCACGTCCGCCGCCACCAGCTGCCGCTTTGATGATAACCGGATAACCGATTTCCCGTGCGATTGCCAGAGTGCGATCCTTATTATCATCAATCGGTCCATCGGAGCCGGGAACAGTTGGTACACCAGAGGCGCGCATTACGCTGATAGCGGAAACCTTATCACCCATCAGGCGGATGGTCTCAGGGCGCGGGCCGATAAAAATAAAACCGCTTTTCTCCACCTGTTCAGCAAAGTCGGCGTTCTCTGATAGAAAACCATAACCGGGATGAATTGCCACTGCATCAGAAACTTCAGTGGCACTGATAATGGCGGGCACATTTAAATAACTGTCAGCAGCATTGGCGGGGCCGATACAGACGGATTCGTCGGCGAGGCGAACGTGCATCAGGTCGCGGTCTGCGCTTGAATGAACGGCCACAGTTTTGATACCCAGTTCTTTACAGGCGCGCAGCACTCTAAGTGCAATTTCGCCGCGATTGGCAATAAGAACTTTCTCAAACATGAGATAAACCTTTCTCGTTAATATGGGGAGGTTGAGTTAAACGATTGTTACCAGAGGCTGATCAAATTCGACAGGCTCTCCATCATCCACCAGAATAGCTTCGATCACACCGGTATGATCTGCCTCAATCTGGTTCATCATCTTCATTGCCTCCACGATGCAGATTGGGTCACCGACCTTAACATGCTGTCCAATTTCAACAAACGCAGGTGATGAGGGTGAGGGTGAGCGATAGAAAGTGCCGACCATGGGAGATTTAACGACGTTTCCGCGCATCTTTTTAGTATCAGCTTCGGGGGCAGCGGGAGCTGGCGAGGCAGGAGCTGCGTATGCAGCTGGCGCTGACTGCATCTGCATGGGTACCGAATATTTACTCATGCGGCTGATGCGGACAGCTTCTTCGCCTTCCTTGATCTCAATCTCCGCTATGTCGGAAGATTGCAAAAGCTCGATGAGTTTTTTTACTTTTCTAATATCCATGATAGTGATGTTCTCTCAGTAATAAGTTAATAGTCGCGGTTGACCCCGCTGGTGATGTTATATTTTTTTCTTTATCAGCCTCAGAGCAGCATCAAGGGCAAGTTCGTATCCCTGTGAGCCTAATCCGGTGATGGTTCCAACTGCTATATCAGAAAACCACGAGTTATGTCGAAAAGCTTCCCGTTTATGGACGTTAGACAGGTGGACTTCAATAAAAGGAATGTTTACCGCGAGGATCGCATCGCGCAGCGCAATGCTGGTATGCGTGAATGCGGCTGGATTAAAAATTATAAAGTTAACGCCTTCATTTCTGGCATCGTGGATGCGTTCAATGAGTTCGTATTCTGCATTGCTCTGCAGGTGCAGCAGGTGATGACCCGCTTCCAGGCATTGATAACTCAGGCGGGCGTTGATGTCGGCGAGGGTCTCATTACCATAGACTTCCGGCTCGCGGGTGCCTAGCAGATTGAGGTTGGGGCCATGCAGTACCAGTATTGTTGCCATATATCCGCGCCGATGCAGGAGGGTCAATATTTCACACGTTTAACTATTTTGGCAGCATTTTCGCAGATTATTTTGCAGGTTTCACCAAAAAAATCTGTTCGCCGGGATTCAGAGGACAGACTTACAGCAGAATTTCGATTTCCCGCTTTTGCAGGGGATAACAGAGTCCATCATCGGAACAGCCCTGGTATTCAAATAACAGGGTAAATTTTTCAGCGATTATTGCAGGTAAAGCCACCGAGGTCAGAGCATCGCCGTAATAAACCACGACATCACCAAAAAACTCATCGTTGTGTGAGACGCCCTCTGACAGCGTGGTCAGTAATTCGAATACCTGCTCCGTATCAGTGGCGGAAACTGCTGTAAACCGGAATTTATCCTGATAGAGATAATAGCCTGGCGCTATTTGCCAATGAATGCTGAGGCGCTCAGCGGAATCTATGCTGGTGTAGAACTGAAAAGCCTCATCAACCGGCAGAAATCTGGATTCGCCAAAGGGCGAAGTGCCAGAGGAAAATGTCTGGGCGCCCGCAGATGAAAGCACCAGCGCCAGTAAGGGCAACAATAGCAAAGCCTTTACTCCGGAGCGCATTGGGCGCTCAGGATGTGTACCGTTCGAAAACCAGACTTGCATTGGTACCCCCGAATCCAAAGCTGTTGGACATGATGCAATTGAGTTTAACGTTATCCAGTCGTTCACGCACAATGTTCAAGCCTTCGGCTTCAGGAACCAGTTCATCAATATTGGCCGAGGCGCAGACAAAATCATTTTCCATCATCAGCAGACTGTAGATGGCTTCCTGCGCGCCAGTGGCACCCAGGGAATGTCCGGTAAGCGACTTGGTGGAGTTAATCAGCGGCGATTTACCATCGAATACCTGCTTAATGGCCTTCAATTCAGAAATGTCGCCTGCCGGTGTGCTGGTGCCATGAGTATTCAGATAATCGACTGGCGCAGTGGCGGTGCTCATAGCCATCTGCATACAGCGGATGCCGCCTTCGCCTGAGGGGGAAACCATATCGTAGCCATCGGAAGTGGCGCCATAACCGGTGATTTCAGCGTATATTTTTGCGCCGCGTTTAAGCGCGTGATCCAGGGCTTCAATCACCAGGACTGCGCCACCACCGGCAATCACAAAGCCGTCGCGTTGTGTATCAAAGGCTCTGGAGGCAATTTCCGGGGTGTCGTTATATTTTGTAGACAGCGCGCCCATCGCATCAAACATATTGGTCATTGACCAGTGCTCGGATTCGCCACCACCGGCAAACACCACATCCTGCTTGTTCAATTGAATCAGTTCTACGGCATTGCCGATGCAATGTGCGCTGGTGGCGCAGGCAGAGGAAATCGAATAATTGACGCCTTTGATGGCAAATGGTGTCGCCAGACAGGCAGATACCGTGCTGCCCATGGTGCGCGTTACGCGATAAGGACCTATTCGACGCAGACCCTGATTGCGCAGGATATCCGCTGCTTCTACCTGATCCGCGGTGGAAGAACCGCCAGCACCCATAATAATACCGGTGCGGAAATTGGATACCTCTTCGGGTTTCAGTTCGGCATCTTTAATCGCCTGTTCCATGGACAGATAGCCAAACGCTGCGGCATCGCCCATGAAGCGCAGGATTTTGCGGTCGATCAATGCCGATAAATCCAGATCGATGCTGCCGGAAATATGACTGCGCAGGCCCATCTCCTTGTAGGTCGGATTGAAGCGGATACCGCTGCGTGCGAGCCGGAGTGACTCTAATACCGTCTGCTTGTCATTGCCCAGGCAGGAAACTATGCCAATCCCGGTAACTACTACACGTCTCATAAAAACCTCATGCAATCTTGTTCTAATAAATAGCAGACTTCAGCCGGACTCGTGTCTAAAACTGTTTGTCTGGCGTAAATAGCCCTACTTTCAATGCCTTGGTGGTGTATATCACTTTGCCATCGCACGCCACTGTGCCATCAGCAATGCCCATAACCAGTTTGCGTTCAATAACGCGACTCAATGATAGCGCATAGGTTACTTTTTTGGCATCGGGCAAGATTTCACCAGTAAACTTGATTTCGCCAGCTCCCAGGGCACGTCCTTTACCAGGATTGCCACGCCAGCCCAGATAAAAGCCCAACAGTTGCCACATCGCGTCAAGCCCAAGGCAACCTGGCATAACCGGATCTTCGGGAAAATGGCAGGCAAAGAACCACAAATCAGGATTGATATCGAGTTCGGCGATAACCTGACCTTTGCCATGTTCACCGCCAGAACTGTTGATCTCGACGATACGGTCAGCCATCAGCATATTGCCTACTGGCAGGCGCGCATTACCGGGTCCGAACAGTCGTCCGTAACCACAATCCAGCAACTCGTCGCGACTGTAGCTACTCTTAGGAATAAAGCCATTATTCATAGGGGAATTTTCGTTGAAAATAGGTGATTTACTTGGGGGCTATGCCGCTGAACATGCGATATTATCTCGGGCAGGCGAAATAATCGACAGCATTTTTATTTCAGACTCATCAGGCACATTGTGCTGCAGCCGTTTAACAAGGCCATAAAAACAGACGAGCCCCATGAGATTTGCGGACAGGAGCCTGATAAAATCCGCCGCGTGACCGTATGCACTTTACCTGACAGGAATGTTTAATGATTATCCCCGTAGTGCTTGCCGGAGGATCCGGATCCCGCCTCTGGCCTTTGTCGCGTCAACTTCATCCTAAACAATTTATCGCGTTCAACAGTGCTGAGGATACCGAACAGCAGACCCTCTTTCAGATGACTTTAAGTCGCCTGCAGGAAATTCCCGAGCTGGGCGCGCCAATTATCGTCTGCAATGAAGATCATCGCTTTCTGGTTGCCGAGCAGTTGCGTCAGCTGGGCATTACTGGCGCGACTATTCTGCTCGAACCGGTTGGTCGCAATACTGCCCCTGCGGTGGCGATGGCGGCATTAATTGCTGCTCCTGATGATCGCCTGCTGGTGTTGCCGGCGGATCATGTCATTGGTAACCGTCAGGCATTGCAAGCCGTGATTGTGCAGGGTGATGAGCTGGCCAGATCCGGGCATCTGGTGACCTTTGGAATTGTCGCTGACAGTCCGGAAACGGGTTACGGCTATATTCAATGCGGCACAGCAATAGACGGAAATGCTTACAAGGTGCAGCGTTTCGTTGAGAAGCCTGCGCTGGACACTGCTCAGCAATATCTGGACAGCGGTGATTATTTCTGGAATAGCGGTATGTTCATGTTCACCGCTGCGGCTTATCTGGACGAACTCGTCGAGCATGCACCGCATATGCTGCAGGTCTGCCGCATTGCTCATGTCGGGCTCAAGAAAGATAATGACTTCACCCGCATTCCTGCCGAGATCTTCAGTACCTGCCCCAGTGATTCCATCGACTATGCGGTGATGGAGAAAACCGCACAAGCTGCCGTTATTCCTCTTGATGCGCAGTGGAGCGATCTGGGGGCATGGAATTCACTCTGGGAAATCGCAGATAAGGACGCCGACCAGAACGTCATCCTGGGTGATGTAAACTGTATTGCAGTGAAAAACAGTTATATTCGCTCTGAATCGCGGCTGGTTGCTGTCATTGGGGTCGAGGATCTGGTCATCGTTGAAACTGCGGATGCTGTGCTGGTTGCCAGGAAAGATCAGGTACAGGCAGTCAAACAGATAGTTCAGCAACTGGAGCAGTCCGGTCGAAGCGAATCGCTTAACCATACGCTGGTGTATCGGCCGTGGGGTTCTTATCAATCACTGGCACTGGGCCAGGGTTATCAGGTCAAACACATCTGCGTGAAACCCGGTGCATCGCTGTCCCTGCAGATGCATCATCAGCGTGCCGAGCACTGGGTGCTGATCAAGGGCAAAGCGACGGTTACCTGCGGTGATAAGGAGTTTGAGCTGCGGGTGAATGAATCAACGTATATCCCCCTGGGCAGCAAACACCGACTTCATAATGCAGGCGATGCATGGGTGGAGTTGGTCGAAGTGCAAACCGGCGAATACCTGGGCGAGGATGATATTGTCAGATTTGACGATGTCTATGGACGTGCGCCAGCAGCGGCGCAGCACCAGCCAGGTTAAAACTTATCACGCAGCTCAGATAGCAATAAAAGGAGATTATGGCGCAGATCAGTAAATGTTTATTTCCCGCAGCAGGATACGGGACGCGCTTCCTGCCGGTTACCAAATCCATGCCCAAAGAAATGCTGCCTTTGGTGAATAAGCCCTTGATTCAATACGGCGTTGAAGAGGCGATGGCTGCTGGCATCACCGGCATGGCAATTGTAACTGGGCGCGGCAAACGGGCGCTGGAAGACCATTTCGACATCAGCTATGAGCTGGAACATCAGATTGCCGGTACCGACAAAGAGAATGCACTGACTGACATCCGTCACATCATTGAGGTGTGCACCTTCTCCTATACCCGGCAGATAGCAATGCGCGGCCTGGGTCATGCCATCCTGACCGGCGAAACATTGATTGGCCATGAGGCCTTCGCGGTCATTCTGGCAGACGATTATTGTGTAACTGACGGTGATGGCGTATTGACGCAGATGGTCGAACTGTACGAGAAATATCAGTGCAGTATTGTTGCGATTGAGGAAGTGCCGCGTGAAGAGACTGACAAGTACGGCATTGTGGTTGGCAAGGAAGAAGAGCAAGGGATTTTTCGGGTCAGCGAAATGGTTGAAAAACCGGATCCAGCGAACGCACCGAGCAATCTGGCCATCATCGGGCGCTATATTCTGACTCCGGATATCTTCGATATTCTGCGCCAGACCCCGCCAGGCCGGAACAACGAAATTCAGATCACTGATGCCTTGATGACGCAAGCCAGAATGGGCAAAGTTATCGGCTATAAATTCAAAGGCAAACGCTTTGACTGCGGCAGCATTGATGGGTTTATGGCGGCATCGAATTACAACTACGACAATCTTTACAAAAAATAACTCACACTCGGATTGATCCAGGGAAGACGATTATGGCCAGTGCAATCACCTGTTTTAAAGCGTATGACATCCGCGGCCGGGTGCCCGATCAGCTTAATGAAGACGTCGCTTATCGCATTGGACGGGCTTATGCCATGTGGCTGCAACCTCGCAATGTCGTGGTCGGCTATGATATCCGCCTGAGCAGTAAAGCCCTCTGCCAGGCATTGATTCAGGGGCTACTTGAATCCGGTGTGGACGTCATCGATATAGGTCAGTGCGGCACCGAGGAAATTTATTTTGCCACCTCGCATCTGCAGACTGCCGGCGGCATTGTGGTAACGGCAAGCCATAACCCACGCGACTACAATGGCATGAAACTGGTGCGCGAGGACTCCAAACCCATCAGCGGTGACACTGGTCTGAACGAGATCAAACAGCTTGCTGAACAGGACAACTTTTCTGATGCAGGCAAGCGCGGTCAGTTAACGCGGCAGGATACCCGCCCTGCCTATATCGAACATCTGCTTACCTACATTGATCACAGCGTGCTGAAGCCCTTAAAACTGGTAGTGAATGCTGGCAATGGTGGGGCCGGAGCGGTGGTGGATCTGCTGGAAGCTCAGCTGCCGTTTGAGTTTATAAAAGTGCACCACGAGGCCGATGGCCATTTCCCTAACGGCGTACCCAATCCTCTGCTGGAGGAGAATCGACAGCCCACCATTGATGCCATTGTCAGCAGTGGCGCTGATCTGGGTATCGCCTGGGACGGCGATTTTGACCGTTGTTTCTTTTTTGATGAACACGGCAGTTTTGTCGAAGGCTATTACATTGTCGGCCTGCTGGCGCAGAGCTTTCTGGAGTCAAACCCAGGCGCAAAAATTATTCATGACCCGCGTCTTACCTGGAACACCATTGAGATCGCAAAACAGTATGGGGGGCAGGCCATCCAGTGTAAAACCGGTCATGCCTTCATCAAAGAGCGCATGCGCATTGAGGATGCCGTCTATGGCGGCGAGATGAGTGCGCATCATTATTTTCGAGATTTCGCCTACTGCGACAGCGGCATGATTCCCTGGCTGCTGGTGGCAGAAATGATCTGCAAGACTGGCAAGACGCTTTCGCAACTGGTCAGTGAGCGCATGCAGGCATTTCCGGCTAGCGGCGAAATTAACAGAACCGTTGATGATGCCGCTGCCTTGTTGAAAGCGGTAGAAGCCAGGTACAGCAGTACCGCCGAAGCAGTGGATTACACCGATGGGCTGAGCATGGAATTTGATAACTGGCGCTTTAATCTGCGCATGTCGAATACTGAGCCGGTAGTGCGATTGAATGTGGAGTCGCGCGCGGATACAGCGTTGATGCGGATGAAAACAGCAGAACTGCTGTCCTTGTTCTAAGCCGTGGTTGATACGAGACCAAGCAGCCTTATGATGGCAGGGGCTTCAACCCGCTGTCAGTCCAGCGCAGCTTATAACTCCATGTATCTTCACCGCTGATCTCAAAACCAAGCCGGCGATAAAACTCGCGGGCAGGATTTACTTTCAAGACACTCAGGCGCAGCGATTTCTGGTTTAGCGAGGCCTGAGTTTGAATGGTCTGCAGGATGCGGCTGCCAACACCCTGATTCTGGTAGTCGGGCAGTATCAACAGCATTTCCAGCCAGAGATGATCGGTTTTCTCAGTCAGGCTGTAAGCACCAACCGTTACACTGTTCAGCGCCGCAATCGAGAAGCTTGAAGGCGGCAGATTTTCGGCAAAACCATACTGCTGAAACAGTTCGTCCCAGCCCCAGGTGTCTTCAATATAGCTCTTCATGGTGGTGCGAAATGTCTCGTACACCCACTCCATATCAGCTTTGCTGGCTTTGCGGAATGTAATCGAGTTCATACGCTGGCACCGGGAACCGCGCTGTTCTGGTCTCGTCTATTCATGTTTATCCAGGGGTACCGCCAGACGGCGCTTCCAACCCAGCTGCTTTTCGATTGCGCTGATCATACTACCGGCAACGTCCTTGCCACTGACTTCCTCTATTTCACCCAGTTGCGGCGAAGAATTCACGTCCAGCAGCAAGGGTCCTTTGCGGGAGCGGATAATATCCACGCCAGCCACTTTCAAGCCCATCACCCGGGTGGCGCGCACGGCAAGATTGCGCTCTTCACTGCTGGTTCTGACCGCAGAGAAAGACGCGCTGCGATGCAGATTGGCTCTGAATTCGCCAGGCGGGGCCTGTCTTTCTACCGCGCCGGCAACTTTGTTATCGACCACCAGAATACGCAGGTCGCGACCTTCGGCTTCCTTGATAAATTCCTGCACCAGTAAATGTGCCTGCAGAGATTTAAAGGCATTGATAATGCTCTCTGCGGCTGTGCGGGTATCGGCCAGCACACTGCCCCGGCCATGCGGACCTTCAAGCAGCTTCACCACCAGGGGCGCACCGTCAACCATGTCAATGAGGTCGTCGGTGTCCAGCGGGCTGTCGGCAAAACCTGAGGTAGGTATCGCCAGGCCATGCTGCAATAACAATTGCAGGGAATACAGTTTGTCACGGGAATGACCGATGGCTTCTGCAGAGTTGAGTGACCAGGTGCCGATGCTTTCAAACTGCCGCACCAGGGCGCAGCCATAAAAAGTGAGATCCGGCCGGATGCGCGGAATGATGGCGTCCAGGTTATTCAGGATTTTGCCACCGCGATAGTGTATTTCCGGTGTCTCGGCATCCAGTTTCATATAGCACTGTTTGATGTCGTAGAAGCGAATGCGGTGACCGCGCTCCTCGCCCGCTTCCAGAATGCGTTGATTGCTACGCAGTTCGGGATTGCTGGCCAGCAATCCAATGCTTAGACCGGCGCCCTCGCTGGTGTGGTCGGCGTACAGCTTCACTATCTGCTTTTCGGTGATGTCACCACCCAGGCAGTCAGCGGCCGGATCCACCAGGATCCGGCCCATCATGGCTTCCCGTCCCAGCAGCATGCGAAAACCCATGGAATCGCGATTTCCCAGTGTCAGCTCAACGTCCCACGTGATTCCTGCATGTTTCAAGGTGGTTCTGATAACGTAGCGCTTTTCACTGATGCCGGTAGAGCTTTTGATCATCCGCTTATCCACGACCTCTGCTTCGCAGCGGACTATGGTGCGCCGGTTATTCTGCAGAGGGTGTACCTCAAAGCTCACCCACGAGACATCGTGACGTTTAAATGCGCGGATATTAAAGGCATGTAAAGAAGATGTTTTAGCACCGGAGTCAACCCGGGCTTTGATAGCAGGAATGCCAAGTGCAGGTAAGGCGCACCATTCTTCGCTGCCAACAATTATCTTGTCATTTGTGTCGGTCATGATCCCTGTGCCAGCGAACGCCCTTATTTTTAAGCGCTCAAGTGTATCACTGCTGGTGCAGGAAATTCCTGTATTGATTTATCAGACCGTTAGTGGCGTCGTCAAAGCCGGTGGATGGCTGTTCCTGCTGCAAGGCAGGATAGATTTTGCCGCTCAGTTGTTTGCCAATCTCAACCCCCCACTGATCAAACGCATTTATTCCCCAGATAACGCTTTGCACGTACACCTTGTGCTCGTACATCGCGATGATGCCGCCCAATGTTGTTGGCGTCAGTTCGCGCAGCAACAGGGTATTGCTGGGCCGGTTGCCGACCACAGCGCGGTGAGGATCCGCTGCGTTGTTACCCAGCATCAACGCCTGACTCTGGCTGAAGCAGTTAGCCAGCAGATGCTGGTGCTGCGCCTGATCTGCAGGATCAGCGCCAATAGCCGCGGTAATGAAATCAGCAGGGATGAAATGCGTGCCCTGGTGCAGCAACTGATGAAAGGAATGCTGGCCGTTAGTGCCGGCGCTGCCCCAGATAACCAGTCCGGTGCGGGTGCTGACCGGCCTGCCTTCTTTATCAACAGATTTACCGAGACTTTCCATCTCCAGCTGCTGAAGAAAAGACGGCAGTAAATGCAGATTTTGCGCATAGGGCAGGATCACCTGTGAATCGGCTCCCCAGAAATTACCGTACCAGACCGATAACAGCCCCATGATGACCGGGATATTCTCTCGCAGAGGCGTATTCTGAAAATGCAGATCAACGGTTCGGGCACCCTGCAGCAGTGCTTTAAACTGAGCCATCCCAACAGCCAGCGCGATCGGCAAACCGATGGCAGACCACAAGGAGTAGCGTCCGCCTACCCAGTCCCATAAGGGGAAAATATTGTCAGGGTGAATACCGAATGCGCAGGCTTTTTCAACATTGGCTGTAGCGGCAACAAAATGTTTTGCGATCTGCTCAACGTCGCCCCCTTTGGCTGCGTACCAGCGCTTTGCCAGCTCGGCATTCTCAAGCGTTTCCAGGGTGGTAAAGGATTTCGAGGCGACAATAAACAGGGTGCTGGCTGGATGCAAGTTCGCCAGCGTATTGCGCAGATGCTCGGGATCAACGTTTGATACAAAATGTACGCGCAACGTCGGCACATGCCAGCGCGTCAACGCTTCGCTGACCATTGCCGGGCCAAGATCGGAGCCGCCAATACCGATATTAATCACATCAGTGATGGCATCGCCCTTGAATCCGCGCCAGCTCTGATGCTGCACTGCATCAACAAAGGTAGTCATTTTAGCCAGACAGTCCGCTACTTCTTGCGCGGCACCCGGCAATTGCTGTGGGATATGACCGCGCAGCGCAACATGCAGAGCCGGACGATCCTCGGTGGTATTGATAGGCTCGCCCTTGAACATGGACTCAATAGCACTTTCCAGTCCACAGGCACTGGCCAGCGCGATCAGCAATGAGAGAGTTTCGTCAGTCACCAGGTTCTTGGAAAAATCAAACCGCGACTCGTTGCAGCTCAGGGAGTAGTGCGCATAACGCTGCGGCTGGTCTTTAAACAGCTGCTCGATACGGACACCCGTTGCGGTCATGGTTTTTTGATGTGCGCCCAGCCGTCGCCAGAGAGTCCTTTTATCCGGAGTGTTTGTCACTAAATTTCATCCTATGTCGGTCGGCCTGAATCAGGCGGATATTTTATCTCTGATGTGGTAATTCAAAGGGTGAGGGCTGCAATAAAATGAAGCCGCGTGTCCAAAATAACCGTGTTAGTAGCAAGTAGAACTGTCCGGTTTAGTAGCACGTGAATTGTCCGCTTTTCGGGTTGATGTCTACCACCTTGTCGATGGTCGGCATCCAGATGCTGTGTGCGGAATTACGCAGCATCTCCCACTTCTTGTCGACTGCCTTGCGCTGTTAACTCGCCAGTGGCTTCATACCTCGCCAGTTTGCGTGGCCCATGGAAAATTGCCATGCCCCCATCGCTATATTCATGCACCTGCACGCTGGCTTTGACGTAATGGCAGCGCCCCTTCGTTTTCGGAATCTGCAGCACCTTACCCTGATAGCTCACACAGTTGTCCCGACGCACGGTGCGCTCAGCCTTGAGGCAAAAAATATCGTCCAATGAGACGCCCAGCAACGGCACGAACGCACTACCAGACTCGGCTGCGCACACTTTAAAGCGGCGGTTGAATGCCGGCCAGAAGCGTTTAGCGAGGAACTGATTAGCCTCTTGCATATCATTGATCCCGGCCAACTCCATCTCCTTGGGCAAACGATCCTGCAGCGTGCGAAACAGCCGTTCACTGCGCCCGCGCGCTTCGGGAGAGTAGGCCGCGATCATCGAGATGCCCAGTTGCTCCATTGCCCGACCAAACTGTGTCAGCCGCTGCTTGTCCACTGCGCCTCCTGCCTGTGGAGTGTTCCAGTAGTGGCTGCCCCGATCCGAGTAAAAGCTGCTAAACAGCCCGCGCTTGTTGAGTGTCTCGCGAACACCGCGAAAGCTGCTCCAAGTCCCTTCCTGCTCGGTGAAAAAGCCCGAGTACACCTCACTGGTGGCATCATCCATAGTCACAATCAAATCCCATCGTTGTCCTGCTACCCACTCGTGGGTGGAGCCATCCTGATGAAGCATCATGCCCACCAGCGGGGCTCGTTCACGGCGTTTGCGGTGGCGCCCTTTGCGCTTGGCGGTCTTCACCAGTGCGCCCTCCTGCAACCGCTGCTTCACCCATGTGTAGCTGCGCTCACCTTGATGATGCTCGCGGTAGCGCTCGTGGAAATGCTGCACGTTCCAGCCCTCGTAGCGCTTCCGATATAACGCTTCCAGCGCCAGCACTTCATCCACCGGGGCGCGGTGGCAGGATACTTGTTCCAGGCGTTTATCTGTCAAGCCCGCCAACCCTTCCTCCTCATAGCGGTCAATATAGCGGCGGAAGGTACGTTCACACACCCCCAGCAGCTGAGCAGCCTCCTCTTGGGTCAGGCGTCGCTCACTCCACGCCCCATAAGCTTCTTCGAATCGCATCCGTCGTGTCTCCTGTAGCCACTCCGTCCGTCTCATCACGACCTCCGAAAAAGGTCAGTATGAAGCCGGACAGATCATGTGCTACAGAACCGGACAGATTATGTGCTACTTACA
>JBDNGQ010000061.1:0-22288 GCA_041689205.1 Pseudohongiellaceae bacterium
ACTGGCAGCACGTCAGCGTGGTTCACCTGAATCCGGATCAAAAAATCATCAAAGTAGCTGAACAAAAAGAGAAGGATGAGGGGCTAGAAATGGCAGCATAATTCACGCGTTGAGGCGACAACTAGCTTGACAGCCACCGGAACCCGGCAGGTCGCTTCGGCATGACCATCCAGAACACGATATACGCGAAGAAGGTAAATGGACCGAAAACGAATACCGAGAAGAATGTCAGCAAACGCACTACAAAGGGATTGATATTCAAGTAGTCAGCTATCCCGCTGCATACACCCGCTATCTTCCGGTCGTTCTGATTGCGATAAAGCGGACGCCTGTAGTCGATTCTCTTTAACTGATCAAGCGTCCGGCTCTCATTGACCATGGCTTTCAGCCGACCGGTATTATTGTCCTTTTTAAGGCACCAGTACGCTACAAAGTAGACGATGACAAGGGTAGGCCAGATTATACAGGCGATCACATAGATGAGCCGGACCGCAATAACCGGGACATCAAGATAGCGCGCAAAGCCGCTGCAGACACCGAGGAAGCGCTTGTCTTTCTCGTTCAGACTTAGAGTCTCACCGTTGGTTCTCATTACGTTCCCTCCAGCCTGGTACCTCAGCGTCAAGGATCGATTCCAGCGTGTCTATTCTGTCGTTCATAGACTCTGCAATCGTTGAGAGCTCCCGCAGACTGTATTCTGTCTCCGATGAAGATCTCGGTTTCTTTTCTTTGCGCTGAAATACAGCGATGACCCAGATGGTGACAAAGGCACCAACTATGAATACCAGCGCAATGATGAACTCGAAGAAATCCATTATCGGAACCCTTTACTTGTTAAGTTTGGTTTTGATGGCCTGCAATTCCTGATCGATTTTCTCCTGGCTCGCCAGTTGTTCAAATTCGCTCTGCAGTCCTTTTTGCTCCATGTACATACTGTCTACCTGACCTTCCATCAGGTCGATTTTCTTCTCGTAATACTCAAATTTGTTCATGGCATTGTCAATACTGTAGTTGTGCAACTGCTTATTGACGTTAACCCGGGATTGAGTCGCCGTGGTTCGGATAACAATGGTCTTTTGACGAGCACGGGCATCGTTGAGTTTCGCCTGCAGTTGCTCAATTTCAACACTGAGCTTATTCAGTGTTTCATCAAGCTTATGCATCTCTTCTTCAAGGATGCTGGCTGTAGCATTGATTGTGGCGCGCTCAAGCAGAGCAGCTTTGGCAAGATCTTCGCGATCCTTACTCATGGCCAGTTCCGCTTTATGCTGCCAGTCTTCCGCCTGTTTACGCAGTTGGTCGCAGCGACGATGCAGGGTTTTCTTTTCAGCAATAACCTTGGCCGTTCCACTGCGCACTTCGACCAGGGTTTCTTCCATCTCCTGAATGACCATACGAATCATCTTTTCGGGATTCTCTGCTTTATCAAGCAGCGAACTGATGTTTGAATTGATGATATCTGTCAGTCGCGTGAATATACTCATTTGGTAATACCTCTTTAGCTGATGGTTTCTGACATTCGGTACTGCGTGGTGCGGTTGTACTGTACATAGGGAAAAGCAGTAACTGTGCCAGGTTTTAAATTATCTATAACTTATTGAATTTATAAGATAAAAAGTAATTCATCAGATAAGTTTCTTAGATTCCTTAGTCAAATAGCCTATTAAGTGGTATTTTTCACGAAAATTTACAGAGGACGATAGCGATGCAGTCAGATAACTCGCCACCACGCATGATTGGGGAGTCAGCCTGCTTTTTGGAAATGCAGGAGCATGTATCAAAAGTGGCGCCGCTGAACAAGCCGGTGTTGATTGTCGGCGAACGCGGCACGGGTAAGGAGTTGATTGCAGCGCGTCTGCATTATCTGTCACGCCGATGGGAGAATAACTTCCTTAAAATCAATTGCGCAGCGGTTAGTGACACCCTGCTTGAAGCACAACTTTTTGGTCATGAAGCCGGGGCTTTCACCGGCGCTTCGTCACAAAAGAAGGGCTATTTTGAGCGTGCTGACGGAGGCACCTTGTTCCTTGACGAACTGGCCAATACTGCGATGCCGGTGCAGGAAAAAATACTGCGCATCATCGAGTATGGCGAATTTGAGCGTCTGGGCGGTAATCAGACCATTAAGGTTGATGTACGCATTGTTGCTGCTACCAATGAGGATCTGCCCAGTCTGGCCAAAGCCAAAAAGTTTCGGGATGATCTGCTCGACAGACTGGCATTTGATGTCATCACCTTGCCACCTTTACGGCACCGCTCAGAGGATATTCTGGTGCTGGCCGAGCATTTTGCAGTTGGCATGGTGAAAGAGATGGGCGGTGAATATTTTTCCGGGTTTTCACATAACGCGAAGCGCATGCTGCTTAATCATCCCTGGCGGGGTAATGTCCGAGAACTGAAGAATGTCATTGAACGTGCGGTTTATCAGAGTACGGATAAACATATCAGTCATCTGGTGTTCAACCCCTTCGATTCTCCCTGGCGTTTATCTGCAGAGGCAGAGTCAGATGCAGATAAATCGACTGGCGAGAGTAATGTCTCTTCAGGAACGTCCAACCGTGAGTCAGTTCCGGATATGTCCGCACTGCAATCCTTGGATTTCTGCCAGCAGGTGCAGGAATTTGAGATTCAGATGCTCAGACAGGCGATGGAAAAATGCCAGTATAACCAGCGAAAAACCGCAGAGTTTCTGCAATTAAGTTATCACCAGTTGCGTGGTTATCTGCGTAAATATGATCTCTTGGGATAGTTTATTGCGGGTCATCCAGACGGGATAAACAAGTCCTGCTGGTTTGACAATAAGTCCGGCAGTTCCTCTGAAATTAGAGCAACTGCCGGATTTGTTCAGGCTTAAATCATATAGCCTCTTTCATCGTGATCAGAGATATCGAGCCCCTTTTGCTCTTCATCAGCGCTCACACGAATTCCATTAGTGGCGAAGCCAGTAATTTTCAGCAATATGTATGTCAGTGCAGCGGTATACAGACCTACCGCAACAATGCCAATTATCTGAACCAGCATCTGCGAACCCATGGCCATCCCTTCAGCGTAGCCGTTGCCACTGAATACACCCAGGCCACCGGAGACCAGCACTGCGGCCATCAGCGTACCGATAATACCGCCGACGCCATGAACCGGGAACACGTCCAGGGAATCATCAATTTTTACTTTATGCTTTAAGAAGTTGGTAGCAAGATAACAAAGTCCACCAGCCATGATGCCGATAATCAGAGCGCCTGCAGGACCGACAGAACCAGCGGCAGGCGTAATAGTGGCCAGTCCAGCGACCATCCCGGTAACCGCGCCCAGACCGCTTGGTTTGCCATGTTTAATCCACTCAATGCTCATCCAGGTCAGCGCACCGGCGGCGGCAGAGAAATGGGTAACAATCAGTGCCATGCCAGCATTGCCGTTTGCGGCCAGTGCACTGCCAGCGTTGAATCCAAACCATCCTACCCAGAGCATGCCAGCCCCAGTCATGGTCATGGTCAAATTATGAGGCATCATCGGGACAGCCAGAAAACCACGACGCTGGCCCAGCATCAGTGCGGTAATTATTGCGGCTACACCCGCGGTAACATGCACAACAATGCCGCCGGCAAAATCAATGAGGCCCATCTGGAACAGCCAGCCGTTCGATGACCAGACCCAATGCGAGACAGGAAAATAAACGAAGGTCGACCATAGTCCGACAAATAACAGCATCGAAGAAAATTTTATGCGTTCTGCGAAAGCACCAACAATCAACGCCGGAGTAATGATCGCGAACGTCATCTGGAATGCGGCATATAAACTTTCGGGTACTGAGCCAACCATGGATTCGAGTGTGACACCATTAAAGAGCATCTTATCCAGACCGCCCCAGAAACCGTTTTCAGCAGGGCCGTAAGCAACGCTGTAACCATACAGCAGCCATAGCACAGAGATCAGTGCAGTTATCGAAAAGCACTGCATCAGAATTGATAAAACATTTTTACTGGCTACCAGTCCCGCATAAAACAGTGAAAGGCCCGGCACCGTCATAAACAGAACCAGGGCAGTGGCACTGAGCAGCCAGGCGGTATCGGCACCGTTTAAACTGTCATCCGAGCCCAGCGCGAAGGCGGGCAACAGGCACAGAGCGCTTAGCCATGTTATTGACGATACGATTTTTATTGTTTTCAGCATTTCTATTTCCTGCTTTGTTTTTTCAATTAAGGTGATTTATTCGGATCAGAGTGCTTCGTTTCCGGTTTCGCCAGTTCTGATCCGCACTGTCTGTTCAAGCGGCAGCACGAAAATCTTGCCATCACCGATCTGTCCGGTATTGGCGGCCCTGCAGATAGCGTCTATTGTGCGCTCTGCCAGGTCATCAGAAACGGCAACTTCAATCTTCGTTTTCGGCAGGAAATCAATAACATACTCTGCGCCACGATATAATTCAGTATGTCCTTTCTGACGACCAAAGCCTTTAACTTCAGTCACTGTCATACCGCTGATACCTAATTCCTGCAGAGCTTCTCGTACATCGTCGGACTTAAACGGTTTAACTATTGCGATGATTAATTTCATAGCTTTTCTCCGGTTCGGGGCAGGTTCTGGATCGAACCGTACCGGCGTTCTTGTGATGGGAAATTGCGCTCAGAATGTAGCATGGAGAATTGGAAATCGCCATCGACATGTGCTGGCCAGGTGTATACTCTTGGTCGGTCCTTTGTCTGAAAGTGAATCTGAATTTATGACCTGTCTTCCCCCTGATGAGCTCCATCTTTGGTTTATACCGGAGCGGCCGGAGCACGATTCAGAGGATGGCGCGTTAAACGACAATGAGTTGGCGCGTCAACTTGAATCCATGTTAAGCGCTGAAGAGCAGCAACGTTACCAGCGTTTCCTGTTTGCGGCGGACCGGCGGCGTTTTTTGCTGACACGTGCAGCCATTCGAATTCTATTAAGCCGTTACGATATTCGCCAGCAACCTGGCAGCTGGTGTTTTGGCAGGAATCAACATGGCCGTCCCGAATTACTGCAAGAACCAGCTCATCATCTCACGACACTGTCGTTTAATATTTCACACAGTGATGGCGTTATTGTGATTGCATTGGTGGCAGATGGGCAGACAGGAGTAGATATTGAATCCATCAACATAAAGCGACGATCTGTCGATCTGGCGCAGCGCTATTTTTCACCAGCTGAATACAGCGCAATGCTGAAATTGCCGAGGAACGAGCAGGAACAGCGTTTTTTTGATCTGTGGACTTTGAAAGAAGCATTTGTTAAAGCCTGCGGTGCAGGACTGAAAATCCCTCTGCGGTGGTTTACTTTTTTATTTCCAGAGCCGCAGCGACTCACTGTTACTTTCGAATCGGAGTTGGCAGAAAAAGTTGAGCACTGGCACTTCTGGCAACTGCAGTACAGCAAGACTCATACCGTAGCGATCGCATTAACCGGCAGCTCGCACAAGATTAGAAAGCTGCGCATGTTTGAACTGGAATTACCTGACATCGTTCGCAATCTGGATATACCTGTTAAGCGGCACGGCTAGACTGGATCATCTGAATCCCGGCCTCTGTCTGCATGCCATATGCGTACAGTTTTGATCATATTATCTTTCACTTGTATGATCTCTGCATAATAGTCACCGACCTTGACCCCAACAGGAAATTCAGGGATCGATTCAAGCAGCTCAACCAGCAAACCATTAATAGTTTTCGCTGAGCTGGTATCCAGATTCCATTCCAGCGCACGATTTATTTCACGGATATTAGCGCTGCCATCAATCAGATAACTGCCGTCTTCCTGGGGGTGAACATCGCGACTGCTGGCAGCCATGTCGGTAGTGAATTCACCGACTATTTCTTCAAGAATATCTTCCAAGGTGACAATACCCTGGATGACTCCGTACTCATCAACCACGAAAGCCAGGCGCTCTTTATTTACCTGGAAATTTAACAACTGGGTCGTTAACGGTGTGCTCTCGGGTATGTAATAAGGCTCATCACACTCAAGTAATATTGCTGCTCTGGTCAAAGGGCTGACTTTAATCAATTTGCCCAGATCGCGCATATGAAGAACCCCGACAGTGTGGTCGATATCTCTTTTAAAAACCGGGATCCGGGTGTGCTGACCATTGCTGATCTGCGTCAGTATGTCATCAACTTCATCTTCAATATCAATGCCGAAAATTTCATGGCGCGGCACCAGAATGTCATTAACCGTTACCTTTTCCAGATCAAGAATATTCAACAGCATACCCTGACCCTGTTCGGGGATAAGATTAGCGGATTCATGCAGCACGGTGCGTAATTCATCCGGGCTGAGTTGGTGATTATCGGAGTTCGTGGTTTTGAATCCCAGCAATCGAATCAATCGATTGGAAACCCGGTTAACAATCCAGACCAGCGGATATAAAACTTTTAACAAAACCACAAGCACATAGCTGGAAGGGTAGGCAATCTTCTCGGGATAAAGTGCTGCGATAGTCTTGGGGGTAATTTCGGCAAAAATAAGAATTATCAGAGTCAGTACAATGGTGGTGATCACTGTCTCTGGATTACCAAATAATTCGATGGCGATAGTGGTGGCAATTGATGCAGCCAGCAGGTTAACGAAATTATTGCCGATCAGGATTACCCCAATCAATTTGTCGGGTGTTTCGAGCAATCGACTGACCCGTTTGGCACCGGCATGTCCAGTCCGCTTGAGGTGTTTCAGGCGGTAGCGGTTCAAGCTCATCATGCTGGTTTCTGAGCTGGAAAAATAGGCCGAAGCTATAATCAGGAAAACTAGAAGACTCAGCAGATAAGCTACCGGAGATTCAGAGACGTTCACGTAATAAAATTTCCTTAGAGAATGTACTCAAGTACAATTTTGGAGCCGTAAAAGCCGAGAATAAGAAATAGAAAGCCGACCAGAGTGCCTCTGATGGCCGTGTTGCCGCGCCATCCCAAGCGATGTCGACCCCATAGCAATATTGCAAAAACCAGCCATGCCAGCAGTGAAAAGAAGGTCTTATGAGGTAATCCCTGAGCCCAGAGATCCTCAACAAAGAGGAAGCCGGCAACAATGCCCAGCGTCAATAATATCTGGCCTGCCCACAGCAGTTCGAACAGAAAGCTCTCCATGTCCTGCAGAGGGGGGAAGCGCCGGATAGCGCTGGCCGCGTGTTTGTGTCTCAATTGATAGTTCTGAAAAGCCAGAAACGCTGCTTGCAACGCCGCTATGGTAAAGAAGCTATAGGCCAGAATAGACAACAGGATATGACTGACGATGCCGGGCCCTGCCTGTTGGGGCTGATAATCAGGGGAGACTGTCAGCGACAGCAGAATTGATAAAATTGCGGCTGGAAACAATACCAGAATCAGATTACCGAGCGGCCTGCGCAGTCCGCGCAGCAGCACCAGCGCGGATACAGAAGCGAATATCAGCGTGCTGATATGCACAATGCCGAAGTGATAACCTTCCGTGGTTCGTATCACGCCATAAGCGCTGATGGCATGCGCAGCTGCAGCGAGCAGTCCGAAGTAGAAGATTTTCCGGTCTATGGGATTGCTTTGATCGCTGCTCTTTACAGTAATGCGAGTGCTTTGGTAGTAAAGGCTCGCCATATAGAGCAGCACAGCTATCAGTCCGGATATGGTGGTAATCGACATTCAGGGTCTCTGGTTTACCGAAAGGGTTACCGATTTATAAAAAAATAATCAGTGCGAAAGTTTCGCACAAGTATGCAGGGGGTTGAAGCTTTTTTTGGCGCGCCCTGCATGTTGGTGTATATTACCCGGCTTGTCTAAGTTCTCTGTGGGTATGTCATGTTTGAAAGTCTGACGGAACGTCTTTCCGGTGCGCTGCGCAAAATCAGTGGTAAGGCAACACTGACGGAAAACAATATCGAAGAGGCCTTGCGTGAAGTGCGACGCGCTCTGCTTGAAGCCGACGTAGCCTTGTCCGTCGTCAAAGATTTTGTTGAGCGCGTTAAATTGCGAGCGGTTGGTCAGGAAGTTTCGCAAAGTCTCAGCCCGGGCCAAGCATTTATCAAAATTGTTCAGGCAGAGCTTGAAGCGGTCATGGGCTCGGCGAATGAAGAGCTAAACCTGCGCGCGGTGCCACCGGCAGTCATTTTAATGGCAGGTCTGCAAGGTGCCGGTAAAACAACCACGGTTGCCAAGCTGGCCGTGTGGTTGAAGAAGAATTCTAAAAAGTCCGTGATGGTGGTTAGCGCCGACGTATACCGTCCGGCAGCGATTGCGCAGTTGCAGACTTTGGCCGCGGATGTCGGTGTGTCGTTCTTTGCCAGTGACAGCTCGCAGAAACCTGCTGATATTGTGCAGGCGGCAGTTAAAGAAGCGAAACGTAAGTTCATTGACGTGTTGCTGGTAGATACCGCCGGACGCTTGGCGATAGACACAGAGATGATGTCTGAAATCAGTGAGTTACATCGAATACTGCAACCCGTGGAAACACTGTTTGTGGTCGATGCAATGACTGGTCAGGATGCTGCCAACACGGCGCGAGCATTCAATGAAGCCCTGCCATTGACGGGTGTTATCCTTACCAAAGCCGACGGTGATGCCCGTGGTGGTGCCGCTTTATCAGTTCGCCATATAACCGGCAAGCCGATTAAATTTATCGGTGTTGGTGAGAAATCTGATGCCCTGGAGCCTTTTTATCCAGACCGCATAGCCTCGCGCATCCTCGGTATGGGTGATCTGCTGTCACTTATCGAAGAAGCCGAGCGTAAAGTTGATAAGGTTAAAGCAGAAAAACTGGCCAATAAGATCAAGAAAGGCAAAGGCTTTGATCTGGAAGATTTCAAAGAACAGCTGCAGCAGATGAAGAACATGGGCGGCATGGCCAGCATCATGGATAAAATGCCTGGTCTGGGTGCATTGCCACTTGGCGCCGCTAAGATGGTCGATGACCGCGCATTCAGGCAGATGGAAGCGATCATTAACTCCATGACCATGAAAGAGCGGATGAATCCGGATTTGCTTAACGGTTCGCGTAAACGGCGGGTGATTCAGGGTTCAGGCACCCAGATACAGGATTTAAACCGCCTGTTGAAGCAGCATAAACAGATGCAGAAAGTGATGAAAAAGATGCGCGGAGGCGGTCTCGCAAATATGATGCGTGGTCTTGGCGGTGCCCGCGGTCCTGGTGGATTTCCAGGTGCCGGCGGACCACCGAGATTTTAATCGGTCCCTGGAGAAAGGTTTTGATCCGTGCAGCAGCATGTAATCTGTTGTTAAAACTGAAATCTTGCCTTCCATCTGAGGTTTAATTCGCTTAGAATACCCGCCTTTTTCCGGACCGCTCAGCACACAGCTGCCGCAAATCCAGTTTTCGTATGAATGCTTAACATTAGGAATATTAGTTTATGGTCATAATTCGACTTGCTCGTGGTGGTGCTAAAAAGAAGCCTTTTTATTACATAACTGTATCTGACCAGCGTAATGCGCGGGACGGTCGGTTTATTGAGCGCGTAGGTTTCTTTAACCCGATTGCCCGCGGTAAGGAAGAGCGTCTGCGTATTAATCTTGAGCGCGTACAGTACTGGTCTACTAACGGTGCGCAGCCAAGCCAGCGAGTTGCCGCATTGATCAAACAAGCCCAGTCTACGGTTACTACTGAAGCTACTGCAGCCTGATTGCGACCGCGGATTGAGGATGTGCAGTATGGCTGACTCAAAGCGCGTTACCATGGGGCGGGTAGGTGGTCCTTACGGAATTAAAGGTTGGGTCAAACTGATTTCTTTTGCTGAACCGCAGGAAAGTATTCTGCAGTTTCGGCACTGGCAGGTGAAACTGGGTCAAAACCTGGTGGACCTGGAGATGGATCAGAGTAAGCCGCATGGCAAAGGCCTGCTGGCACATTTTGTCGGTTATGATGATCCTGAAAGTGCGCGTCGTTTGAATGATGTCGAACTGACTGTTGCAACAGATGCATTGCCCGACCTGGATGAAGAAGACTATTACTGGTATCAATTGACTGGCCTGCAGGTTGTAACCATATCAGGCTATGTACTTGGCAAAGTTGATAAGTTGCTGGAGACCGGCGCCAACGATGTGCTTGTGGTAGCGGCTACAACCGAAAGTGTAGATGACCGTGAACGACTGATTCCATGGCTGCCTGGTCGAGTAGTTAAAGAGGTCAGTCTGGAGAAAAATCTGGTGGTGGTGGATTGGGAGCCGGATTATCTGGCCTGAGGGGCAGATGCGATGCAGGTTGGTATTGTCACGCTGTTTCCGGAAATGTTTACCGCTGTAACAGATTATGGCATTACCGGACGGGCCTGCCGTGAAGGCTCCATGAACGTCAGGTGCTGGAATCCGCGTGATTTCACCGCAGACAGGCATCGGACGGTTGATGACAGGCCTTTTGGCGGCGGACCGGGCATGTTAATGAAGTCCGCGCCACTGCAGGCTGCAATACGTTGTGCCAGAGCTGAAACAGCCGCACCTGCAACAGTGATTTATCTGTCGCCGCAAGGTCGCAGATTGGATCAGCAAGGAGTGATTGAACTGGCAGCCAGACCAAATTTGATTATGGTCTGCGGTCGTTATCAAGGAATTGATGAACGAATTTTAGCAACAGAAATAGATGAAGAGTGGTCAGTCGGGGACTATGTCCTCAGCGGTGGCGAACTGGCAGCGATGATAGTGCTCGATGCGGTGACCCGTTTCCAGCCGGGCGCACTGGGGCATGAGGATTCAGCCGAGCAGGATTCCTTTGCGGACGGTTTGCTGGATTGTCCGCGCTACACCAGACCACAGGAGTTCGCCGGCATGTCAGTGCCTGAGGTACTGACCGGAGGCAACCACGAACAGATAAGACGGTGGCAGCTTAAACACAGTCTCGGAGTTACCTGGCTCAAGCGACCGGATCTCCTGTCAGCACAGAGTTTAAACAAAGAACAACAGGCTTTATTAGCAGAATTTATCAGTGAATACAGTGCAGGCCACCAGATTCAGGACAAACCCTGAATACGGTTCTGCTGGCAACCCGGGAGTACGGAATGAGCAAGAACGAGATCATACAAAAGATTGAAAAAGAACAGATGGATAAGGTTTTGCCAGACTTTGGTCCGGGCGACACCGTAGTAGTTCAGGTCAAAATCAAAGAAGGTGACCGGGAGCGTCTGCAGGCATTCGAAGGTGTAGTGATCGGCATTCGCAAGCGCGCCCTTAACTCTGCTTTTACAGTTAGAAAAATTTCTCACGGTGTGGGTGTAGAGCGTACTTTCCAGTCATACAGCCCGCTGATCGACAGCATAACTGTTAAGCGTCGTGGCGATGTGCGCCAGGCTAAACTCTATTACCTCAGAGAATTGTCCGGTCGTGCTGCACGAATTACTGAAAAGCTGGAAAAGAAAGTCAGCTGAAGTATGGTGCTTTGATGTGCAGATTTTTTTGCAGGACGTAAAAAGGGGGTAAGCATACTTGCCCCCTTTTTTTATGTCTGTCTTTCAGGTGTAAGCCTGCAGGAATCTTTATCGGCTCCGGTCCTCATGATAGAGTCATTGTTTTTCATATTGTCACTTGAACGAGGGAGTTCAGATGAAAAAGCTGATTGAGGTCGTATTTTGCGGCTTCCTGATGATACTGCCCGTCTCTGGAGCTTTTGCGCAAAGTGCGTCGGATATTGGTGGTCAGAGTCTGCGCGATAAATTGAGCAGAAGCCTGGGAGGCGCAAGTCAGGGACAATTGCAAGTAATCGGCATTAGAGAAACACCAATGGCTGGCCTGCTGGAGGTGGAATTGAACTCCGGTGAATTGTTGTTCAGCGATCGATCCGGGGACTTTCTGGTTACCGGCGACCTGTTTCAAGCCACTGCTAACGGTCTGGTTAATCTCTCTAATGAAACCCGCAAACTTAAAATTATTGAAATGATTGCCGCGGTTCCGCAGGCAGAAATGATTATCTACCGCCCCGAGGTAGTAAAAGAGGTGATTACCGTATTTACTGATGCGGATTGCACTTTCTGCCGGAAATTACACGGCGATATTGAAGAAATCCTTGAGCTTGGTATCGAAGTGCGTTATCTGGCATTCCCACGTGGCGGCGCAGCGTCAGCGGTGTTTCCGAAGATGATTTCAATCTGGTGTTCGGATGATCGCCAGAAAGCATTGACTCAGGCTAAAAATGGTCAGAACCTGCCGGAGCGCGAGTGTAACAGTCCAGTGCTAAAGCATTATGAGCTAGGCAATCAGGTCGGCATCTCTGGCACGCCTGCGCTGGTGCTGAAGGACGGCACCGTTATTCCAGGCTATCTTGATGTTGAGCGCCTCAGTGAAGTTGTGTTGGGCCAGTGAAACGTAGTTCAGCAGTCCATGAAGTTTACCGGGCACCATCCAGGATTTAAAAAAAACGCTATCGCAGCATAATAGCTGTGCCAGCAGATAAGCGGGGAGTCGTCTTGAGTGACCAGGGTTTGAAACAGCAGTTTGGTATCGGTATTTGTGGCTTAGGTACAGTAGGGGGGGGGACAGCAAGACTTCTGCAGGCGAATCAGCCAGAGCTGACCCGGCGTCTTGGTAAAATACTGAAGGTAGTCCATGTCGCCTCGCGTCGTAATCTTGAGATAGCCGACATAGCAGGTATTCGCTTTAGCACAGATGTTTTTGCCGTTGCCACCGATCCTGCAGTAGACATAGTTGTTGAGTCGATAGGTGGTTTTGAGCCTGCGCTGGAACTGATATTTCTGGCTATTGAAAACGGCAAGCATGTAGTGACGGCCAATAAGGCTTTGATTGCCGTGCATGGCAACGCCATATTTGCGGCAGCCCGGCAGAAAGGCGTGATAGTGGCCTATGAAAGTGCGGTTGCCGGCGGTATTCCGATTATCAAGGCCTTGCGCGAAGGCCTGGCAGCCAATTCAATTCAGTGGCTTGCTGGCATTATCAACGGTACCGGTAATTATATTCTGACTGAGATGGGCGAGCGCAAACGCACTTTCGATGAAGTGCTTAAGGAGGCTCAGCGTCTCGGATACGCTGAAGCTGATCCTGCGTTTGATGTAGAAGGTACTGACGCGGCACATAAACTGGCGATTCTTGCTGCTAATGCCTTTGGCACAGCGTTGGAATTTGACAAGGTATACACCGAAGGCATCAGTGCAATTACTATCGCCGATATCAACTATGCTGATGAACTTGGTTATCGAATCAAACACCTGGGCATCGCTCGCATCAGTGATAAAGGCATTGAGATGCGCGTACATCCAACATTAATTCCCAAAAAAACTTTAATAGCCAACGTCAACGGTGTGATGAACGCAATTGTTGTCAAAGGCGATTCATCCGGATCAACGCTGTATTGCGGTGCCGGTGCGGGCGCTGCAGCTACTGCATCATCAGTGGTTGCCGATATCATAGACATCGTTCGCAGCACGGATGGCAACTCAAACGTACCTTCCCTGGCATTTGATTCGCTGCGCTCTGATGTATCCGTGCTTGATATCAAGCAGATTCAATCAGAATATTATTTGCGTATACCCGCTTATGACAAAGTCGGTGCAATGGCTCAAATATCTCAGGTATTGATGGATTACAGCATTAATATTGAAGCCGTCATTCAAAAAGAGCCTCATGGCGCTGAGCAGCAAAGCGGAATCGTCCCGGTGGTGTTGCTGACTGATTTTGTGCGGGAGGATCAGATGGATATTGCTATTGGTGTCATCGAACAACTCGAGCAGGTTGCCGATAAGGTTATGCGGATTCGGGTTGAGCATTTCGATGGTGAAAGAAGCTGAGGTTGTTATGAAATACATCAGTACACGCGGGCGTTCTCCAGCCTTGAATTTTGAACAGGTCTTGCTGACCGGTTTGGCCCCGGATGGTGGTCTGTATGTACCTGAAGTGCTGCCACAGTTTAATCAGCAAGAAATTGCCGACTGGGCCGGACTATCCTACCCTGAGCTGGCGTTCAAAATTATCAGTCCATTCATTAATGGTGAAATTGCTGACGCAGATCTGCGCCATTTGATTGAAAAAAGTTATTCAGGTTTTTCACACAAAGCAATCGCCCCACTGCGTATGCTGGCAAATAACGAGTGGGTGCTTGAACTGTATTGCGGGCCGACCCTGGCGTTTAAAGATTTTGCGCTGCAGTTGCTTGGTAATCTGCTTGATCACGTGCTGACACGCAATAATCAGAAAGTAGTTATTCTTGGTGCCACATCCGGTGATACCGGATCGGCAGCACTGGAAGGATGCCGCCACAGCAGTCATGTCGATATTTTTATACTGCACCCGTATCAGCGAGTCTCAGAAGTACAACGTCGTCAGA
The DNA here is from genome assembly GCA_041689205.1 of Pseudohongiellaceae bacterium. Classification (GTDB taxonomy): domain Bacteria; phylum Pseudomonadota; class Gammaproteobacteria; order Pseudomonadales; family Pseudohongiellaceae; genus JAVVEG01. The sequence goes on from JBDNGQ010000061.1 coordinate 14,260, forward strand.
TGACCACTGTGCCAGGTGAAAATGTTTATAATCTGGCAGTTAAAGGCAATTTTGACGATTGTCAGCGCATGGTTAAAACCGCTTTTAGTGATCAATCCTTTCTGCCCGCTGGTCGGCAGTTGGTAGCAGTGAATTCGATTAACTGGGCGCGCATTATGGCGCAGATCGTCTATTATTTTTATGCCTCATTAAATCTGGGTGGACCTTCACGACAGGTTTCGTTTTCAGTGCCGACCGGTAATTTCGGCGACATTTATGCCGGTTACCTTGCCCGCAAAATGGGCTTGCCAATTAAGCAGCTGATCGTCGCAACCAATCGAAATGATATTCTGCATCGGCTTATCAGCACTAACGAATATTCTCTCGGTGAACTTACCCCAACGCTTTCGCCCAGCATGGACATTATGGTGTCGAGTAATTTTGAGCGTTATCTGTTTGACCTGTTTGAGCGTGATGGTAAGGCAGTGGCAAATTTCATTGCCGGTCTCGATGCTGCGCCTCAACAACTCAGTACCTCACAGATGAAGAAACTGCAGCAAGAATTTTCCAGCTACAGCGTTGATGACTCGAGAACCTGTGAGGTCATAAAGCAAATCTTTAACGAGACTGAGTTTCTGATTGATCCCCATACTGCAGTTGGGATTGAAGCGGCCAGAGTGTGTAATGTGGACCACACGGTACCTATGATTACCCTGGCAACTGCTCATCCGGTGAAATTTACAGAAGCGGTAGAGAAAGCCGGCCTGCAGTCGCCTGAGTTACCGATGCATATGAGCGATCTGTTTGAGCGTGAAGAGCGCTGTAGCATTCTGGAGAACGACATCAGTGCGGTGACCAGTTTCATCCGCAAACACTTGTGACGCTGTCCATCCGGCGCCGACAAGCCGTCAGCGCCGGTGATTTTCCTGCCGATTTGCATCCATTACTGTGCCGTATTCTTGCCGCCCGTCAGGTGCTGTGTGCTGATGACATGGCGCTGGATATGCAGCGCCTGCATGCTCCGGAATTGCTTAAGGGAATCAGTACAGCAGTGGATCTGCTGCAGGAGCACTTGTCGCGGCAGGGGCGGGTTCTGATCGTATCCGATTTTGATGCTGATGGGGCCACCAGCTGCGCGCTGGCTATGCGTGCTTTGCGCAGCATGGGCTTTAAGAATATCGACTATATCGTGCCTAATCGCTTTGAATATGGCTATGGCCTGACTCCTGAAATTGTCATGCTGGCGCAACAGCGTAGTCCGGATCTGATAATTACAGTGGATAACGGTATCTCCAGCATTGAGGGTGTCGATGTTGCAAATGCCTTTGGCATTCAGGTACTGATCACTGATCATCACCTCCCGGGTAATGTTTTACCGGCGGCGGCAGCAATTATTAATCCCAACCAGGTCGACTGCAGTTTTCCAAGTAAAGCTCTGGCAGGTGTGGGGGTCATTTTTTATTTGATGCTGGCATTGCGGGCACGTCTGCGTGCTCACGGGTGGTTTACCGGGCAGGGCCTGGTAGAGCCTAATATGGCGATATTGCTCGATCTGGTGGCTTTAGGGACAGTTGCTGACGTGGTTCCTCTGGACAGAAATAACCGTGTGCTGGTTAATGAAGGTCTTAGACGCATACGCAGTGGCAAGGCCTGTCCGGGTATTCTTGCTTTGCTGGAAGCCGGACGTCGTGAACTTAACACCATTAGTGCTACAGATCTTGGATTTGCAGTGGGGCCCCGCTTGAATGCGGCAGGCAGACTGGATGACATGAAACTCGGCATCGAATGCCTGTTGGCTGACGATATGACGGCTGCCCGTGCCATTGCCTCGCGGCTGGATCAGATCAACGAAGAGCGCAAGCTGATTGAGTCGCAGATGCGTGATCAAGCCCTGGAATCGTTGCAGATGATGGATCTGAATGCAGAGAAATTGCCGCATGGCTTATGCATCTATGATCGGCAATGGCACCAGGGCGTGATCGGAATTCTGGCTTCGCGTATTAAAGATAAAATCCACAGGCCGGTGATCGCATTTGCAGATGCTGTTGCGGTTCAGGAAGGGGTGGAGGAAAGTCCTGATGCTGAAATGAAAGGATCCGCCCGTTCTGTTCCAGGGCTGCATGTACGCGATGTGCTCGACACCATTGCTACCCGAAACCCTGGCTTGATCAGCCGGTTCGGTGGACATGCAATGGCTGCCGGGTTGAGCATTAAAAAAACTGACTATCAGCGGTTTTCTGCTGCATTTGCTGAACAAGTCAGCACATTGTTGAATGAAGATGAGATGCAGGCGGTCATTGTCAGCGATGGTGAAATCTCTGCGGATCAACTGACTCTGACCACTGCCCAGTTGCTTCGCGATCATGGTCCCTGGGGGCAGAATTTTCCGGAACCTTTATTTGACGGCATTTTTACCATCATACAGCAGCGTATGTTGAGCGGCGGCAAACATTTGAAGCTGGTGGTGTCACCACGGCACAGTAATAGCGTTTTCGATGCGATAGCGTTTAATGTGTCAGCAGGGGTGTGGCCGCGACATGATATCAGTGAGCTGCAGCTGGTTTATAGACTCGATATTAACGAGTACCGCGGCACGCGTAATCTGCAATTAATGATAGAGCATCTTGCCCCTTATGACGGATGATGCAGGCAGGTCTGTTACCTTTTATCACAATTGTTATCGTGTTCAGAAGCTCATTGCCGTTACAATCGGCACAACGGACAGGGTATTGAAGTAACTAATCACCGCTAGAGGATTATTATGCGGAACTGGCTTTGCAGCGTTATCTATTTTTTCGGTCTGCTTCTCACATCAGCAGCAACGGTTGCCGATGTGGTTCAGGGTGAGCAGATAGAAGTTGAACTGGTTTCTGAGACCCTCAATGTGGCTCCGGGTCAGACGCTCTGGGTGGCTGTCAGATTGACACCGACTGAGGGCTGGCACACCTATTCCAAATGGCTGGGCGACAGCGGCGACCCAACTATGATCCACGAGTGGCAGTTGCCCGCCGGTGCCACAGCCGGCGAGATTCAATGGCCCAATCCCACATGGCTACCATTTCCAGGCTCAGATCTGGTCACATTTTCCTATAAGGACGAAGTCTTTTTGCCAGTGGCGATAAGCGTTCCTGACGATTTCTCTGAACCAACATTTCCAATTTCTGCGGATATAGAGTGGCAGGTGTGCGATGACATCTGCATTATCGGCAATGCCGTAATCAGTACAGTACTGCCGGTCACGCAATCCAGTCCACAGATTGATCCACGCTGGTCGCAGGCCTTTTCATCGACTCGTGCAAACCTGCCCTTGTCCGATCATGGCGTTGAGGCGGTCTTTGCGATGGAGGATGATAAAGTCAGTTTCTCCTTTGCCGCACAGGAGCCAATATTTGAGAATGTCACTGAAGCGTGGTTTTTTCCGGAAATCCGTCGCATCCTCAAACCGGGTCCCCTGCGAGAGGTGTCCCTTAGTCCGACTCATATCCAAATCAGCCACGCCCAACCACGCCGCGTACTTAGTGAGCTGCAAGAGTTTAACGGCTTGTTGACTATCGCTGATGCAAGCGGGAAGGTGCGTGGATTTGAAGTTTCGATGAACAAAACCAGCATGGCGACAATTGCAGGAATCAGCGCAGCCGCAGCGGCAGCGAATCCTGCCGCGTCCAGTGCCGCGGCCCCGAGTTTTTTATTGATTATTGTATTCGCCATTGCTGGAGGCCTGATTCTTAACCTGATGCCTTGTGTGTTCCCGGTCCTGTCGCTGAAAATACTCAGCTTTGCGTCCAGCGGGGACTCCAGTGGTCGGCAGCAGAAGCTGCATGGACTTTCTTATACGGCGGGTATAGTGCTTACCTTCATGCTGCTGGCCTCTATACTTCTGGCCTTGCGGGCGGGTGGTGAAGCGGTGGGCTGGGCGTTCCAGCTTCAGTCTCCGGTATTTAATGCACTGATAATTCTGTTGTTCTTCACCATGGGCTTAAGCCTGTCCGGGCTTTACGAATTTGGGACCGGTTTTATGGGTGTGGGCTCGAATCTGACCCAGAAGAAAGGGCTCAAAGGTTCATTCTTCACGGGCGTGCTTGCTACTCTGGTCGCCAGTCCCTGTACGGCGCCTTTTATGGGCGCTGCCCTCGGTTTTGCCTTGTCCCAGTCCTGGCTAGTGGCGATGGTAGTTTTCAGCTTCCTTGGTATCGGGATGGCACTGCCGTTTCTGCTGCTCTCGTTCAGTCCCGGTCTGCTGAAGTTTATGCCAAAGCCTGGGCAGTGGATGGTCAGGTTCAAGGAGTTTATGGCTTTCCCGCTTTATCTCACCGCTCTGTATTTTCTGTGGGTACTCGGGATTCAGGCTGGGATTAACGGTGTGGCGGTGGTGGCAGGTGCCTGCCTGCTGGTGGCGTTCGCGATGTGGTTATTGCAGCAACGCAGCACTACACGCGGATTCTGGCGTACTGCTACCCTGGTGATTTGTATGCTGAGTATTGTCGGCGCTTTATCATTGCTGAGTTCCTCAATGCTGAGATCAGGTCAGGTGCTAGCCAGTGCGGAATCCTTTGATGATGTTGAATCGGCATTTATTCCATTCAGCGCCCAGGGCGTCGCTGATTTGCGTGCCAGCGGCACACCAGTCTTCGTCAACATGACGGCCGCCTGGTGCATAACCTGCCTTGCCAATGAGCAGACCACTTTGAATACGGAGCGTGTCCAAAACGCACTTCAGCAACTAGGAATCACCTACATGAAAGGAGACTGGACTAATCAGGACCCTGAGATAAGTCGGGTGCTCGATCAATTCAATCGCCCCAGTGTGCCACTTTATATATTCTATCCAGCTGATCCGGCTGACGAACCTGTGTTGCTGCCGCAGATTCTTACGCCATCGATAGTCATAGAAACCTTTAATAACAACATCAAAAGTCAGCAGTAATGCGTCCGGCAGTCCACAATCCAGAAGATTCCCTGGCGAGTTTTCTTGATTCCCGCTAAGCTGCTGGCGAATTTGTTCAGAGATTTCAGGTCACAATGAAGCTTATAAATTTTGCCATGGCGATCGGTGTTGTCGCGCTGATTTTTCTGCTGCTTATTATCGGTCAGGATCTGTTGCTGCCACTGGTGATCGCCATTGCTATCTGGTATTTGATTAATGTGCTTGCAAGCGGAATCGCCAGGCTAAAAATCATGGGTTATGGCCTCCCCATGGGGCTGTGTCTTGCTGCTGCTTTGTTGCTTTTTTTGGGTTTTATTACCGTGGTCCTGCAATTCATCAGCGGCAGTCTGAATGATCTGGGTGGCGTTACCCGCGAGTATGAAGCTAATCTGCGTGCCCATTGGGAAAGATTGCCTTTTGCTGACTCCCTGCCGGTGGAAGGCATGGCCCAGTACATTACCGATCAATTCGACATATCCAGCATCTTTACAGCGGTAGCCCTGTCATTTACCAGCATTGCCGCCGATGGGACCCTGATTGTGATTTATGTGGGATTTCTGTTATTCGAACAGCAATTTTTCAATGCTAAACTATCAGCCTTTATAGCGGATGCTAACCGCGAAAAAAGGACGTTGCGCGTCCTTGAGCGCGTGCGTGGGGACGTGCGCAAATATATCAGTATTAAAGTGTTCACCAGTGCTCTAACCGGTACGCTTAGTTATATTCTACTGCGCGCTCTGGAGATCAACTTTGCAGAAATCTGGGCGCTGATGATTTTCCTGCTTAATTTCATTCCAACCATCGGTTCAATAGTTGCAACAATTTTCCCGGCGTTAATTGCACTGGCTCAGTCGAATGACGGATTTGCCTTGTTTCTTATAGTACTTGTGGGAATCGGGGCACTACAAATTAGTATTGGCAATATTCTGGAGCCACGTCTGATGGGAGCCTCTTTGAACCTCAGTCCAGTTGTTATCCTTTTCAACCTGGCTCTATGGGGCAGTGTCTGGGGAATTCCTGGAATGTTTCTATGTGTTCCTTTGCTGATTATTACCACTATTGTACTTTCGCATTTCCCCAAAACCAGGCCAATCGCGATTATGCTGTCCAGTAACGGACAAATAGACATAGCAGAAGATTAACAGCGAGTTCTGCAAATACGGTGCACATAAGGTTATAATCGCTGTTTCTAAAATTCAGCGCATAAACAGTGCGTAGAATTTCCCGCAGGAGTTTGCATAAAAAATCTTTTTTTAAAAACCGGTCAGTGGATGTGTTGATGAAAATCACAGAAATACGCGAGAAATTTTTAGACTACTTTGCCTCACAAGGACACCAGAAAGTTCCCAGCAGCTCATTGGTGCCCGGCAATGATCCAACTCTGCTTTTCACCAATGCGGGCATGGTGCAGTTTAAGGATTTATTTCTGGGCGAGGAAGTTCGCTCATACACCCGAGCCACTACTTCACAACGTTGTGTGCGTGCCGGCGGAAAGCACAACGATCTGGAGAACGTCGGATACACCGCACGTCATCACACATTTTTTGAGATGCTGGGTAATTTCAGTTTTGGTGATTATTTCAAAAGAGAGGCGATTCATTATGCCTGGCAGTTTCTGACCGAAGATCTGGGTCTGCCCGCAGAAAAATTATGGATCACGGTCTTTAATGATGACGATGAAGCCGCAGATATATGGTTGAAGGATGTCGGCGTGAGTTCTGAGCGCTTTTCGCGTCTCGGAGAGAAAGATAATTTCTGGGCAATGGGTGACACCGGTCCCTGCGGGCCCTGTTCAGAAATATTTTATGATCATGGTCCCGAAGTGGCAGGTGGACCACCAGGCAGTCCTGATGAGGATGGTGACCGCTATATAGAGATCTGGAATCTGGTGTTCATGCAGTTTGATCGTCAGCTCGATGGCACACTGGTGCCGCTGCCTAAGCCATCTGTGGATACGGGTATGGGGCTTGAGCGCCTGGCTGCAGTTCTGCAGCGTGTGCACAGTAATTATGAAATTGATCTGTTCCAGAATCTGCTAACAGCTGCTGCAACTATTACCGGCGTAGCGGATACCACAAATACCTCATTGCGGGTCATCGCAGATCACATCCGTTCCTGTGCCTTTCTGGTTGTGGATGGCATTAATCCCTCAAACGAAGGGCGGGGGTATGTATTGCGGCGCATTATCCGTCGGGCATTGCGTCATGGTTATCAACTGGGTGTGAAAGATCTGTTTTTCTATCGTCTGGTTGCCGCTCTGGTGGAAGAAATGGGCGATGCTTATCCCGAACTTAGAGCGAATCAGAGCCGGGTGGAAAAAGTACTGCGCGAGGAAGAGCAACAGTTTGCCCGCACACTTGAAAACGGGATGGGGATTCTGAACCAGGCAATCAGTCAACTTAAAGGGGATGTGATTCCAGGCGAGACAGTATTTCGTCTTTACGATACCTATGGATTTCCAGTTGACCTCACTGCAGATGTAGCCCGTGAACAGGGTCTTTCTCTGGACATCGCGGGATTCGACCAATCCATGGCCATTCAGCGGCAGCAGGCCCGGGCTGCAAGTCAATTCAGTGCAGTCGAAAAACTGACTATTGAATTGAGCAGTGGCAGCGACTTTATCGGTTATGACTATCTGGTTGGCGATGCCACGGTGTTGTCGATTTATCAGAATGGTAAAAAAGTTGACTCCATTATTGGTCAGACTGAAGCGGTTCTTATCCTCGACAGCAGCCCTTTTTATGCTGAATCCGGCGGTCAGGTTGGCGACAAAGGTGTTATAGAAATTTGTTCCAATGGAAATGTTCTGGCGTCATTCGAGATAGTTGATACGCAGAAGCAGGGCGATCACTATCTTCATAAAGGCATGCTGCAGAATGGAAAACTTGCTGCTGGCGATAAGGTGGTTGCCCGTGTACAGGAAGCAAATCGTCAGGCAATCATGCTGAATCACTCAGCTACCCATCTGCTGCACGCGGCTTTACGTAAAGTGTTGGGTGAGCACGTGATGCAAAAAGGTTCGCTGGTCAGTGCTGAACGATTACGTTTTGACTTTGCGCATAATGCCGCTCTCGGCAGTGATGAAATTCAACAGATTGAGATGCTGGTGAACCGGGAAATTCTACG
>JBDNGQ010000062.1:0-8608 GCA_041689205.1 Pseudohongiellaceae bacterium
CTCGGTCTTTAACTCTGCGAAGCTGCTGTTGCCGAACGCGCTTATATTGCCTGGGCTATCCTGAGCCATGACATTGACATGAGTCAGCATGCACAGTGTCAGGGCAGTTACCTGAATCAGATTTCTGGTGCTCATTGGTTTATCTCCCTGAAAATGTAACCGAACTCTTTACTGGACCAGCTCAGGAATACCCGGTTGGCTGATGACAGCAGCAAAGGATGATCACTGGCGCTTTCCGTAGCGAATAAGGTCTCAGGCTGAGACCAGCTTACGCCATTATCGATGGACTTCATCAGCTGCAATTGCGAGGCGACGCCGTTAAAGCCCTTCCAGACCAGGTAAAGAGTATCATCGGATTGTGCCAGCGCGGGATGCCCTGCCCCCGGAGTGCCATCGACCTTGATGATAGCGCCGGTTGTGCCGCTCGCGATGTCGTAACGGCCGTAATGAATGCCGTTGTGGATGGTGCCAGCGCTGAACCAGCTGATGTGATACTGCCCTGGCTGCGTCGACTCCAGCATAGTGGGCCCGTGGTGAGGGCAGGCATCGATATACCAATCGTCAATGGTTGCTCGGTTCAGCCCGGCGACATCACCATAGGGACCCAGCACCGCAATAGCGTGATCGCGCACATGCTCGTCATAAATCTGGCGCCACAGGATGGCGACTTCGTCATCGCCATAGGGCGCTATTGCTATTCGACAGCACTCGCAACTGTTATGGGATACGCGAAAGTTTCGGGTGAACGTCGCGCCCAGATTATCGGAGGTGGTGTAATAGATAGCAGCGCCCGGGTAAGTCTCCTTGCGTGCTGCGGCAGCATCAAGATCGCGCTTGTCGATCCACGTCAGATAGAGGCGGCCACTGCTGGTCAGAAACAGGCTATCGAAGCGATGGCCCGTCATCAGGTCATCGTCGTTCATGGTGCGCGGGATCGCGAAGGTTTTTCCGCCATCGCTGGAACGAGTGAAACGAATCTCGCCGGTGAAGTTCGATGAGGTTTTTGTGGTCCACGAGAGCAATATTTCGCCACTGTCAGCGATGATGATTTTGGGCCGGTTCTCACCGTTGTACTCGGTGTCTTCGGCAATGGCATTCACCTGCACCGGGGTAAAGTACGTGTCACCCTCGTCGTCGGAGTAAGACACATAAACGTGCCTGTCCTGCACGAAGGTCACCCACAAACGACCTTTAGCATCCATTGCAGCGCTTGGTGCGCCGCCGCAGTGGACACTGATGAAGTCTTCGCCATGCCGCACCTGCAGCGACTGACAGTTTTCGGCAACAGCGCTCCGACTGCTGGAGAACCAGATGATCAGGCAGAGGAACAGAGGCCCTAACGCATTTTTAGAAATCATAGGAAACATTCATATAGTAAGTACGGCCCGGCCAGGGATGCGCCACATAGGAAATTTCATTAGTCAGATTGTCCACACCAAGTCCCAGCGACAGTCCGTTGACGAAATTGTAAGTGCTTTTAAGCCCAACCCGCGTATAACCATCCTGGGCACCGTAGACCCGATCTTCACGATCAGTATTGTCATTGCGCCCGAAGCTGTCACTGGCATATTGCAGGTTCATTCCAGCATCCCAGTTTGAGTTGAGGTGGTAAGTCATCAGCAGATTACTGCGCCACTTCGGCATACGCGGATAGAAATTGCCTTCGATGCCTGGGTTCGCGGCATTTTTGATGATGATGGAATCGGTGTACACCGCATTGAAGCGCAAATCCACCTTATCAAGCAGGAAGTCGTCGACGTTGGCGATGAACTCGACGCCCCGGGTCTCTATCTCATCAACCGGGATGAAGGTACGCACGGTCAGTCCGCCGGGGAGATTCTCAGACTGCGATTCGATTACGTCCTTTATGCTTTCCTGGAAGAGATTCATGCGCAGTACACCACCGACAATCTGACGCTCGACCATCAGGTTGTGATGCAAACCATCTTCGGGCTGCAGTTCAGGATTCGCCACGCTGATGGCATTGAAGGCAGAGAATTGACTGAACAGTTCTTCAACAATAGGAAAGCGATATGCCTTGCCCAGGGCATAGGCAAAGCGCCAGTCCTCTGCTGGCTGGTAAGCGAGCGAGAACTTTGGTGAGGTCTGTCGCTGAGAGGTTTTCGGAACTGTAACCAGATCAAATTCGGGAGTAGCAGCGACATTGCGAGAAAAATAACCGTTGGCACTCTCAAAATCCTCCCAGCGCACACCAACACCCATATCCCAGCGCTCATTCATGGTCCAGTTCCACTGCGCAAAAATGGCATTCATCTGCGTCTCACCACCGCTGCGACTGGCGAACTTACTGAAGCTACCCGCTTTATAATTTGCAGAATCAAAGACATCCATATTCAGCTCATAGGCATCGTGACGGGCGCCGACCGCCAAGGCCATTCCGTCAACCAAGAGATCGTCGAACATCAGCTTTGCCTCGGCACTGCGCCAGCCAGTATCGCCAAATGCGGTGACCTGCCCCTGTCCATTGAAAGCCGGGCTGCCAGGATTGGCGAGCGATGTTCTGCTCTCATCACGCAACACTTCAAATTGGTTGAGATTGGCTTCGAAAGTGACCCCATCAATAATGGGTCCACGCAGCCTCAGCCCCAGCGAAAGGCTGTCGCGCTGCTGATCTGAGACACCCAGACGAGCCGTGGGGACGTTGATTTTCAGTCCATTTTGAACGACGTTGCCACTCCAGACACTTTCTCCAGAGGCGTTGCGTACATAGCTGTTGGGTTTATTGGCCCCATTGAAGCGATCTTCATAAGCCACATTCAACAGCGCCTGCCAATCACCGAAATCGTGACCCAGCTTGAGCTTGAAGTTGTCGGTGCGCGTGTCCTGCACGCCAGTGTCGCCGAACCACAGTCTAGAAATCGAACGTTCATCATTCCCCACAATGCCGCCGCTGACGTCTGTCACACTGGCGGCCGAAGTAGTAGAGCCGTAATAGAAAATCTGCGGCTGCGATTTGCTGTCCAAACGGTTGTAGGACAGATAGACGCTGGTGTCGCCGAACTTATCGCCATAAGAAAAAAATGATTTGTACCCCGTTACCGTATCGTCGAAGCCATAGGCGTCGAAATTCTGCGAAAAATAGGAACTGTCGAAATGAAATTCGCGCTGCTGCGGAATTGCAGATTCAATCAGCACTACTCCGCCCATGGAGTTGCCACTGAATTCAGCTGAGAAGGGGCCGTACAGCACTTCCACCTGAGCAATCTCACTTGCGGATACCATGGTCCAGCGCGGTGCTCCGTTCCAGCGGGATTGCAACAGATAGTGCAAGGGAACACCGTCGGCGAATACCATCGAGCGTGAGGTCTGAAACATATTGGACCCACGCATTCCCATGGTGCCGTTGGAATCTCCGATGAAGCGTCGGCGGATCACCAGGCTGGGTTCGAATTTGACGATATCCTCTGTGGTGGTCACGTTGATGCTGACGATATCCTGTTGCGTCAGCACACTGCTCGGATGGGAAGTGTTGGCCCTGTGTGTCGTTGCGGCCCCCCAGACGACTATTTCCTCCACCCTTGTCTCTTCTACGTCAGGAGCGTCGGCCGCATTGAGTGCGCCAGCCGCCATCGCGGCGAGGATCGCGGCAATCTGCACCGTGAGAGTTTTTTTACGTGCCATAATCGTTTCCCTTAAAGAGCTTCACTATTGCCAAGTGTAAAGCCCTGTGCGGAAGAGGCAATGCGACCAGATGTCGCAGGGTAGGCACTGACAGTGTGCGCGAGGGAAAACGATGTCAGACGAGTAACTTCCGCAAGCGCAGGAAATCCCGCAGCAATTCATAAGCGGGAAAACAGGCAGTGATCAGCAGGCCATAGGTAAGTCCTCTGTCCAACTGCAGCGCTGTGAAGACGCTCTGCAATTCGGCAGGGCCGGTTTGCAAGAGAGGTCCGCTCAAGGCCAGTGCGACTAAAAACACCGTAAAGGCCGCATTGACCAGCACAGAGTTCAGCAACAGATTGCGGTTCCAGATGCGCCGGTGCAATTGCCACAGGCTAAGCAACACCGCCAGCACAATGACAGGGCTGAACCACTGCAAAAGCTGCAAGGCATGTTCAGTAAACGTGACACTGCGCTCAGCAATCTGCTCCGGGCTCACCCACAGCGGATGCCAGATTACGATCAATAAAAATATATAGGTGGCCAGATCAGTAAAAATATCCGTCAGGCTGATGTGTTGCCAGCCCAGATCGGCTCTGGGTAGATCCCGCGGTTGCCAGTCCTTCGCATCAGAGCCTGAAATTCTGGCCCCGTTAATATTCACAGCCGCGAAAATCAGCACGATAACAGCAAAAGTAAAAATGGCAGTGTCCAGGAAGCCGACGGTAATTTGCAATACAAAGCGGATCAGATTGACGTTGCTGCTGCGCATTAAATCCACGCTTGAACCGACCACGTGCAACACAAACAACAGCCCGGTTACCATGAACAAGGTGTGCTTCAGTAAGGGCATGTCTTCAGCCGCCACCAGTGATTGAGGTGGCACAAACTGATAGGCCACAGCTTGTGGATGCCCCATCTTTTTAAGCACTGCAGCTATGTCCTCATCGGACAACTGACCTTGCTGCTGTTCGAAAGCATCCAGCTGATCCATGATATTGGCGTTTAGTTCACGGCCAATTTCCTGTCTTTTGTCCTCAGGCAATTCGCGTTGCACGGCAGCGACATAACGTTTTACCAATTCCATTATTTGTACTCCCCGCTCTGTTGCAGAGCCAGTTTTTCGGTTTCGTCTAACAGGGGCCCCATGGCTGAATTCAGGTGTAACCATTCGTCGGTCAGCTGCACCAGCAGCTCCCGGCCGGGTTCCGACAGCCGGTAATAACGCCGTTCCCGGCCTTCAGCCAGCTGCCACTCACTGTCCAATAAACCTTGCTCAGCTAAACGACGCACCAGTGGATACAGGGTGCCTTCGTCAATGTCGATGCCTTTGTCCTGCAATTGCCTGCGCAGGGAATAGCCATAATGGGCTTGCTTTAAGGAGGCCAGCACGGCCAGTACCAGCACGCCTCGGCGCAATTCCAGTCGCATCTTGTCCAGTTGTGAGGAGGTCATGATTGTTCCTGTTCGTGTTAAGGCTTCAGGGTGCTGTCAGCACTATACTGTGTCACGCACACTATGTATGACACAGTAAACGACATGAATGACATAAATGCAAGCGTTGTCTTTCCAGCAGCTAATGCAGATTTTTAACTAGAGAGCCTGGTCAGGCTCATGTATCTTGCGAAGTGAATCTTCGGATCCTCCAGGAAGGAGTCACGCAGTGATCGAAATGCTGATTGCCGTTGTCATACTGCTGGTACCGGCGGTGTGGATATATAACCGTCTGGTCGCTGATCGGAACCGGGTGCAGGCCGCCTGGAGCGATATTGACGTGCAGTTGATGCGCCGTCATGAACTGGTGCCGCAACTCGTTGCAACAGTAAAAGCGTATGCTGCTTTTGAGAAAGCAACGCTCACCGCTGTCACCGAATTACGCAATCGCAGTGAAGCGGCAACGCATCTGCCGGCCAAAGCCGCGTTGGAAGCGCAACTTGAAGAGACCCTGCACCGGTTGGTAGTTGTCGCTGAAGACTATCCGGATCTGAAAGCGGACCAGAATTTTCGCCAGCTGCAAGCTGAACTGACCACCATCGAAGATCATATCCAATATGCCCGCCGCTTTTATAACGGCGCGGTGCGCATTCTCAATACGCGTATTCAATCATTTCCGCATCTGCTGATCGCGAAACCGCTGCGTTTTATGCCGGCCGAATTCTTCGCGGTGGATGAAGCGCAGGCCAGGGAAGCGGTACCCGTGAGGCTTAACGAATGAGGAACCTGACTCGGCATTCCAATCTGCTGCGATATTGCCTGTTTTTTTGTGGGCTTCTGTTCAGTATTTCCTTGAGCGCGCAGGAGCGAATCCTGTCCTTCCACAGCGATATTACTATCGCAGCCGATGCATCCATGACGGTGACCGAAACCATCCGTGTCCGCGCGGAGGGATCAAATATTCGCCGTGGCATATACCGGGAGTTCCCAACCCGCTATACCGATCGCTTTGGCAACAACTACCGCGTTGATTTTCAGGTGCAGGACGTCACCCGCAATGGTGAGCCGGAGATCTGGACGGCAAATGAGCGCGCCAATGGTGTGCGCGTTGATTTTGGTGGCGAGGATTTGCTGGCAGTACCCGCGGTGTATGAATACACAATTCGCTATCGCAGCAATCGACAGATCGGCTTCTTCCAGACACACGATGAGCTGTATTGGAACGTCACCGGGAATGGCTGGAGTTTTGTGATTGAACAGACCAGCGCGACGGTAACTTTGCCGCAGCAGGTATCCGCGGACAATCTGAGCATGGAGGCGTACACAGGGCTGTCTGGAGAGCAGGGCCAGAATTATGCAGCGGCTGTCGGCGTCAGTCGAGGCAGCGTGCGAACCACTGCGCCGCTGAGTCCAGGCGCGGGATTGACGCTGGTATTCAGCTGGCCCAAAGGCATCATCGCAGAGCTGGATGGCTGGCAGAAATTTCAGTATCTGTTGTATGACAACCGTGGGCTGTTGCTCGCACTGCTGACCTTGCTGCTTAGTGCTGTGTATTTGTTTTCCAGCTGGCTAAGAGTGGGGCGCGACCCGGAGCCGGGGGTCATCTTTCCATTGTATGAACCACCTGCAGGATATTCTCCTGCTTCCCTGCGTTATGTCCGCCGCATGAGTTATGACAATACCGCGCTGACGTCTGCGATAGTGAATCTGGCAGTGAAGGGCTATGTGCGTATACGACAGTTCGGTGAGCAATATACGCTCGAGAAAACGGATTCAACTCAAGCGCTGGCAGCCGGAGAAAAGGCTTTGCTGGACAAGCTGTTTGGGGGTGCCAGATCAGCTGCCAGATCAGCTGACAGATCAGGTGTGGAATCAGTTGTGGAAGCAGGTGCGACCATCAAACTTGAACAGAAAAATCACAGTGAGTTATCTGTCGCAATCACAGCGCACAAAAAGGCACTCAAAGCAGACTATCGCGATAAGTACTTCGTCACCAATGGCCGCTACCTGCTGCCTGCGGTGCTGGCTAGCGCATTAATGTTTTTGATTGTGGCCTTGATCGGCGGCTTGACTCCCTTGGCGATTGCCGTGCTGCTGATCAATATTCCTTTGCTGGGTTTGTTTGCCTGGTTACTGCATGCACCCACCGCCGCCGGCCGCAAACTGCTGGATAAAATTGAAGGATTCCGAATGTATCTGGATGTGGCGGAAAAGGACGACCTGCAACTTCGGCATCCACCAGAACTGACACCAGAACTGACACCAGAACTGTTTGAGCGCTATCTGCCGTATGCCATTGCTTTAGATGTGGAGAAGGCCTGGGCGAACCGATTCACCCGGGTATTCGCCGAAATGGAAACTCGGCAGGGAAAATCGTGGCAGCCCTTGTGGTATTACGGGAGTTTCAATGCCGCACAGGCCGGCGATTTCACCAACGCTGTCAGCAGGAGTTTCACCAGTGCCATTTCATCCGCATCGCGCGCGCCGGGCAGTGCATCCGGATCGGGCGGAGGTGGTTCCTCTGGCGGTGGCGGCGGTGGTGGTGGCGGGGGCGGTCGTTAGAGAGGTCGCACGAGAGCCGCGTCTGAATCGTAAGAACGTCGGGCAAAGGCTCGATAACAGGAGGGGCTGATGCCTCTGGAACAATTGCTGGCTATATGCCCTACCACACTTACCAGAGCACTGATTTTGAATAGGATGACGCAGACACCAGGATAGGATTCCCACCATGCGAACATTAAGATTTTTCCTGATTTCTATTCTAACAGCCCTGCCCTCGGTCTTTGTTCTGGCCGTCGACCTCGCTATCACTCCGGTTGCCAGCGGCATCAGCAGCCCGGTTGCCATTGCCGCGTCGGGCGACAGCTCTAGGCGTTTGTTCATCCTCGAGCGCAGCGGGCGCATCCTGCTGCAGAGAGGAAATGCGAAGCCTGAAGTGTTTCTGGACATCCAGCCGCGTGTCAGTTGCTGTAATGAGCGCGGCCTGCTCGGCATCGCATTTCATCCTGAATTTGCGAGTAACGGTACCTTCTACCTGAACTACACGAATGTGGGGTTCGATACCGTGATTGCGGCTTACCAGGTCTCAGCTAATCCAGATCAGGCCGAATTCAATAGTGAAGCGATTCTGCTGCTTATCCCTCAACCCTTCGCAAACCATAACGGAGGTCAACTGGCGTTCGGCCCCGATGGTTATCTGTACATCGGCACAGGCGATGGCGGCGGCACGGGGGACCCGAGAAACAATGCACAAAATGGCCAGTCGCTGCTCGGCAAGATCCTGCGTATAAATGTGGTGCCGGGCCAGCCCTACACAATACCGACTGGAAATCCGTTCATCGGCAACCCGTCCTTTCGCGATGAAATCTGGGCGCTTGGTCTGCGCAATCCCTACCGCTTCAGCTTCGATCGGCTCACCGGCGATCTGCTGATCGCGGATGTGGGTCAGAGCGCAGTTGAGGAGGTGAATTTTCAGCCGGCCGGCGCCGGGGGTGGTCAGAACTATGGCTGGCGGCGTATGGAGGGCAGCCAGTGTTTCAATCCCGGCTCCGGC
>JBDNGQ010000063.1:0-2463 GCA_041689205.1 Pseudohongiellaceae bacterium
GGCCAGATCAGACTGCACAAACGTCACCAGATCGTCGGCAATCATTGGCGCACCGCCCAGATACAGTTCCGCCCGGTCCTGATACGAATCCAGAATATTTCGAATCTCAGTAATATCCTGATGGCGAAGATCCGCAGCAGCGTCACTGTGCACTTCAAATTCACCGCTCACCTGCTCAAGTTCCGCTCTTTCAGCTTCACTCAGACCTGACTCCTGCTGCTGGTTGCGCAGGTCGGTGCGGCGATTTATCAGTTCTATATAACGCTGGTCAATCGCGAAACTTGCCAGCAATGCCGCTGTCTGACCGTCGGGGCTGATCACCGCATTACTGAATACCGGGCTGTTCATCAACTCCTGTCGAGCGGCTTCAAGGTCAATATCGGGGTCCATCACGGTAAGATAGTCTTCTGATATACCCATCAAAGGGGTGTCTGCGAAAATCGGCACATTCAAAACTGAGTCGACCGATTCAACACGCTCCAAAGCAAGCAGGTCATCACGCAATTCAGCCATCAGTGCCAGTGAATTGCGACTGAACAAATCGCCTGGGGGCGTAAAAGCAACAATCACTGAATCACGCACACCATAGCGTTGATTTATTTCACGCGAGTATTCCAGGTCCTTGTCGCCTTCCAGTAACAGCGAATCTGCTGAGACATCGAGGCGAAAGTACTGAGCGAACCAGCCGAAAATAAGCACCAGCGCCAGCACCAGAGCAATGGCAAGCCAGGGCCGTTTGAAGACCAGCTGAATGTATAACCGCGACAGAGTCGACTGCATGACTTTTTTACCCAAGGCCCAAGGCTGATCTGATTCAGAGGAAACCGGTGAACTATACCCGTTTAACGGAGCTCATGCACTCTGGCTATACCCAGGCTACTCAATAGCTATACCGAGGCAGCTCATGCTGACGGAGATAAAAAAAGCGGGAGGCATTGCTGCACCCCGCTTTTTTTACAGCCTACCTTTCAGCCTTCCTTTCAGCCTTCCTTTCAGCCTTCCTTTCAGCCTACCTTTCAGCCTTCGAAGCTCAGTTGGAGGCAGCCGTCTCACTCTCTCCCATTCTGGCACCGGCAAGAATACCAGGCAGCGCATAGTTGCCTTCATGACAGGCATATTCGTACATTTTTTCGACCTCTGGGCGACGATACATCGCTATTTCACCGCTCCAGGGTGCACTGAACACAGCAGGATCCTCCATGGTGAAGCGATAATTAATCTTGCCATCGGCTACCCGGGTGAAGCGCTCGGTCACTTTCAAATCTGGCGTTGAACCACGAAAGCTCTGCAGAGGGTTGAAGTTGGTCGTTTCCACAACCAGAGTGTCACCTTCATAATAGCCGATTGAGTCACCCATCCACTTTGGCATGCTGTGCTCGCTGTGGCTGTTGCGCAGCGGCACTATGCGAGCGTCGTGCACCATCTCCACCAGAATGACCGCGTAGTCCTGGGTCTGCACAATCTGATAGTTATTGTTATACATCACCGGCAGCATGGGCGGCCCACTGCTGGAACCAAAGGATAGTAAACATCTCTCACCCAGCGGCCGGGCTTCGGGTCCATCATAGGCGCCCCGATTCTCGCCGTTCGCGCCGGCAGGTCGACCTGACCGGTTAGCCCCTTCAATAAAAGGAATGCGACCATTCTCAGGTTCGACGACTATGGAGGTCCGAAATTCGCCGTCGATACTGATAACATTGGTGCCCATATCGACCCAGAAGTTATCGTAGCCCAGTGCCGTATTCGTGTCCGTGGGTGGCGGGCGATCGGGATCACTGGGCGCGGATCGCTCATCGATATAATTCACCCACGCCTGTTCCTGATTGCGCGCCTGCTCCACCGTGAAGGCGCGCTGAGTGCCCAGTTCACGTGGACGCTCCAGCGGAGTTTGTGATGCATTGGTCCAGATACCCTGCAGATCAGGATGACCAAACGCTGTGCGAGGCGCGCTATACTCCTCGGCGGCAAATCCTGGCGCCGACATTAGTAGACAGACGCCAACAATCAGGCTTTTGTTCATAAACATCTCCGACTTAAAATTATTCATCGCAGGTTCAGGCTGTAAATGTCAGTATATGCCCTATATTTGGGTTGAGCACCTCTGTCTGCCCAATCATGAGGGCAGTTCAGCGCCTTTAGCCGCAGATAGCAGGCGCTCTCACAATTAGTCACAATCTGTGGCTTGATATGAATCAAAATTATTGTTCTGATTACTTGTATGCTGATGTTTAGAACGTCCCTTGTTCTTTCAATAAGGGGCTGAATTCAGGAGGAGCATAGAAAATGAAGATATCCCCAAGAGTTTTACTGGTCGCCATATTATCTCTGTTACCGTTCATTGCGAACGCGGATGGCTATCTGAAAACCATGAAAGATTTTGAGCTGACTGACCATCTGGGCAAGACCCATGCCCTGAGTGAGTATGAAGATAAAGACTTCATTGTCATGTATGTTCATGGTTCA
>JBDNGQ010000064.1:0-1578 GCA_041689205.1 Pseudohongiellaceae bacterium
CAAGACTATGCTACGCAGTGGCTTTGGTTTTACAATAACGAACGGCCTAACAAGGCCAATGGTGGCTTTCCACCGAAAAAATGCTGACGGCAGCATGACTTCTACTTTCGAAGTTAGTTAAAAATGGGATGATTACCGAAGGAGCGAGATGTTCGCCTGCGGATATAGAGTCCCTGTTTCCTTGGCGTAGTTCACTTTGAGCATGAAATCGTTCCGCCGCCGCACGTCGAAGCCGCCGCCAAATTCCACACAGGCGCTGACAACGGTAAGGCCAGGAACCGCCAGTGAGACGTAGTGAATGTCGCGAGCTTTCAACAAGGACACGAAGTCGATATCCGTGGCCATGTCCTCGTCAACATCCTTACCCCTTTCCAATACAGTGAGCTTCATCGGCGGGTCTCCTTGCGGGCTAACGCCTGCAACAGCTGCCGAGCGCAGCTAGGTCAGGGCCCGCAGGGCCATACTGCTTGCACTTGTTAAAGTACAGCTTGCTGGACTGATGACAGTGCGCTTTGCGTAGCGAAAGCGGAGCCAAAACCAGAACAGCGCCTATGTTTTTATTGATGGCATTGATAGTGCCACATAATTTTGAATGTAAGGTAGCACTGAGAACAAAGTTGTTTACCAAGACATCCACTATCAGGCAGAAGACTTTGTTGAGAATAAATCTGCTGGTCATGAGATTTCCCTGTCGCTTGAAAGCTTCACTGTAAACGAAACTGATCAACTATAATTTTCCACTACGGCTGATGACACCGGCGCCAATCGAAGCTGTTTTTTCGCTGCTGCGCTGAAGCTGAAGGTACGGGAGCCTGACGCTTCACCAATGCCGAATTCATGTAATCTTGATCTGCACCTTTACCGCCCGTAATAATAGGAGCAGGATGTGCGGACGGCTTTGTGAAAAAATGGCAGCAGGCCATTCACAAAGTTGGCCGTGCATACTGCTTCCTTTTTGATTTGTTTGTTATGATCCGTAAGCATGTTTACTACTTCCCACATGCGGATACCGAATACATTTTCGGCAGATCGTTGTCTGAATATTCCCGATATTGGACCTCGACATCATATCCGTAGCCAGAAGTTGGCGGGTCGCCGACGATAGCATTTTCGTTTGCTTGAAGGGATTGATGAATACGCCAATATTTTTTGAATCCTTCATGTCGATACATGTTTAGCGCTGCTGTCTTAACCCATCTATCGGGACTCGCAAGAGATATACCAGTTCTTGATCTTTGCCAACGAGCGAAATTCCAGGCATCCCAAGCGCCCAATAGTTGGAGGTATTTAAATTCTTCCTCAATTGAAAGCTCTTCACCGGAACAACCTTTAAGCCAAACCTCTGAATTACCGGACAAATATTCACCAAGATCTACCGCAACCCCTGAGCCTTCGGCAAACGATTCGTTAATAGCGATAGATCGACCCGCTCTCAGCTCGTAGCCTACAAATACAACCGAGATTACAACCGAAACTACAGCTACAACTTCTCCCGCAGAGCGCCAATTAAATGCCACTTACTTCTCTCCTGAGGTTGTGCATATCAGTATGGTAGTGAGTCGAATTAGGAACATAACG
>JBDNGQ010000065.1:0-45898 GCA_041689205.1 Pseudohongiellaceae bacterium
ATAAGTTCTGAGTTCAAACACACGCTCATCCTGCGCCTGTGCTGCGGTACTCATAAATGGAAGATAGGCCAGCGCAACTAAAGACAGAAATCCCAGCGACTTTATTAGTATTGTTTTCAAAAGTTTCTCCTGTTACTTACCCAATGATTATGAAGATGCAATTGCATCAATTGTCAGCGTTCAGATTATTTCCATCAGAAAATAATCATCCAGCAATAACTCCTGAACCAGTTTGTTAATACTGGTCCGCATCGCGTCAGCGGCAGTATCGCCTTCTGCACGACTGAACAATACATTTTCCCAAAGTGTTCTTCCAGAATCCTTAAGCAGGATTTTTGCTTTGAGCTGAACCTCTACGCCCCCCTCTTTAGATATGGCATTCAATTCAGTCAGATCACCCTCAAGTGTAAATCTGGCATCGTCCTCAGCTAATGCGGCACCGTTGTTCTGGAATGCCTGCACAAAGGCTGAAGAAATAATATCAGCTACCGGAGCTTCGACCTGAACGTCGGCACTTATCAGGCGCTTATCTTCAACTGCACGTGTGTCGCCGAATGATGCAATTTTGATTGGTCCTTTAAGTTTTGCCAGGGACGGATCAGATGAGCTTTGGGTGTAGCTGTAATCCAAAACCAGACTTTCGGCCGCCTGCCCAGCAGTTCCGCAACTTATTAAAAAAGCAAAGGTTAAAATATAAAATTTCATGATACTACTCCTGGAAATGCAAAAGGCCATCTTCCTGACATAAGCGAAGATGGCCTTATTCTATTGCTGGAAAATTTCCGGCAATTACAGCTTGTCAGCTGGCCATGGCACGCCTTGGTGGCCGCTTGGAACTTCACTGATTCCCTGGAACACAAACTTCTGTACGCGCTTGCCTTCGTAAGTTTCAGTAGTGTAGATGTTGCCGCGTGAGTCAGTAGCTATGCTGTGCGGTGCATACCACTGGCCAGGCTGTCTGCCGCCGCCACCGAAACTGGTCAACACTTCCAGAGACTGACGATCCAACACATAGACCTTAAAGTTCTGACCATCAGCAAGATACAGGTATTTCTGTTCAGCATCTTTTGAGAAGTCGATGTCCCAAGTGGATCCCTGATTCAGAGTCTGTGGAGCAACAACCTGCTCTTTTACAAACGTGCCATCAGGACGAAATACCTGGATACGATCGGCGCCGCGGTCACACACGTAGATCAGGCCATCATTAGATGGAATGGCGCAATGAACTGGTCCGCGGAATTGCTGTGGCAGAGGTTCGCCCGGTGTGTAATCAACTCGTTCGTCGACGGGAACATTTCCGTATGCACCCCAGTAACGCTTGAATTCACCGTTATTCAGGTCCAGTACTGCAACGCGCTTGTTGCGGTAGCCGTCAGCTATGTAGACTTCATTATTGGCAGCGTCGATTGCAATTTCCGCTACCTGCGCAAAATGGGTGGTGCTGTTGCTGTCCGGGCCATTGCCTGGTTCGCCATACTGAGCAACAAATTTGCCATCACCAGTGAATACGAGAACGTGCGAATCGCCGCTGCCATTGCCGCCGATCCAGACATTGCCATTAGGCGCTATATCAATACCATGGTTTGACTCTGGCCATACAAAGCCTTCACCTGGACCGCCCCAGGCATTAACCAAGTTGCCGGCAGGATCGAATTCAAGGATCGGTGGTGCTGGTGTGCAGCATTCGCTGACGCCGCCTTTAAGGCCGATTTCAGTGTTGCCACCAAACATGGAATCTTGATCGCGGTGTACGATGAATACATGATCGCGCGCGTCCACATCGACGCCTATTGCGCGTCCGATAATCCATTGATTAGGTAGTGGTTTAGGCCAGAAAGGATCGACTTCAAACGTGGGGGACATTACCATGCCACTGGCAGCAACAGCTGGTTCCTGCAATTTTGTCTGACCTAGGCCCAGAGCAGCCAGAGCCACGGCAAGCGTTGCTCCTGCCGCGATTTTCATTTTTATTGTCATTGTTTTCTCCCTGTACGGTGGCCTACAAGAGGCTCGAATTATTAAGACAATAGGCAGTATACTCACTTCTTTTAGCACAGTATACTCGCTTTTTTTTGCCTGACCGGGTCACAAAAACAGTAATTTCTGACTTAGGGTGGCAGGAAAGTAAGCTGTGGAGAACATTCTGTGTTGAATTTCGCAAATCCCTATTTTGACTTTCCTACCGACGTGAGCATAGCTCTGAATAAGCGGGTCAAAGCCTTAATATGTTTGGCGGTGCTATTGATTTTTGGTGTTATTGTCACAGAACAAACTGTCGCCGATGAAATACCCTCGCGCGTAGCGGTTCAGGCCTTTATCAAACCGGAAGGCAATCAGCTCAATGTGCTGATGCGGGTACCTATGGATGCCTTTGGCGAAATCGATTTTCCAGTGCAGGGGAATCCTGGTGCCTTGATAATTTCAAGAGCTCAAAACGCTCTTGAAACCGCCGCTTATACTTATGTGCTGGGAGCGGTGCGATTCTACGAGGGTGACACCCTTCTTGAGGATGCAAGCTTGCAAACGGTTCGAGTGTCCCTTCCATCAAACCGCTCATTTACCGACTATGATTCGGCGTTTGCCAATATCAACAGCGCCCAGCTGCCTGATGAGAGCAATCTTTATTGGCGACAAGGTATGCTTGATATTCTTATTAGCTATCCAGTGAAATCTGTGCAATCTCGGTTTTCAGTGGACCCGCGTCTGGGAGGCCTTGGCATTGAGACCAATACAATATTGCGTTATGTGTTGGCCGATGGCTCAGACAGGGTGTTCACGTTTCTGGGCAATCCGGGGCTGGTGTCCCTGGATCCAGGCTGGTATCAGGCAGTCGCGCGATTTATCAAATTTGGTTTTGTGCATATTCTGGAGGGGACTGATCATCTGCTATTCCTGCTTTGCCTGCTTATCCCTCTGCGGAATGTCAAAGCGCTGATCCCAGTTATAACTTCCTTCACCATTGCGCACTCAATTACCTTGATTGCGTCTGCATTTGGTCTGAGTCCGTCTGCATTGTGGTTTCCCCCGTTAATAGAAACCTTGATAGCGCTGTCAATTGTGTATATGGCTCTTGAAAATATCATCGGTGTGAAACAAGAGCATCGTTGGATCATGACATTCTGCTTTGGCCTGATCCATGGTTTTGGCTTCTCATTCCTGCTGACTGAGAGCATGCAGTTTGCCGGTTCTCATTTGGTAATGTCTCTATTAGCCTTCAATATTGGCGTCGAACTGGGCCAGTTACTGGTGTTGATTCTGGTTGTGCCGGTGCTGGCGCTGCTATTCCGATATGCCCTCGCAGAGCGTATGGGAGTAATACTGTTATCGGCTTTGGTGGCGCACACCGCCTGGCATTGGATGGCCGAGCGCTGGACGCAGTTCATGGCCTATGAGCTTAGCCTTCCGGTGTTCAACACTCAGTTTTATATGGCGCTGATGCAATGGGGAATGCTGCTTATTTTTGCCAGCGCCGTGCTCTGGGTAATGTACGAGGGATTTAATCGATTCCTTCCGGCTAAGGATAATGCGGACACCGAAAAATCGATCTGAACAATTCATCTGACCCATTCATCTGAGCAATTAGAAACATATCAATCCAGATAAATAATCCCGTGCTTTAGTGAAGGCGGCGGAATGCCGTTTTCCTGTCGCACGAGTATTCTTCAATGCCCGCTGGATCAGCTTCGGCACCTTAAAATTGTCTTATGTCGCTGATATATAAATAATAAGAGTTTAACAGGCAGTTGTAGAGGCGCCTTGGAATGCCACGAAAAATAAAAAATCAACGGCGAGAGCTTGTGAGAAGATCCTTTCTTCTTTGGGGGAGTTGCAAAAAGTCACAAAAACCAGGTTTTAGAAGGGTAGCGGAATTTACAATTTGTATTACACTCACTGCCTCGTTAAAAGTACGGATGGAGTATTACAAATGAAAAAGGCTTACTGGCTTACCGCGGTTATGCTTGCTGGCGCAATAGGATCGGTTGCTAATGCCGCTCCTGAACGTGCTGGTGATTTCGCACTGCTGGACCATGAGGGTGAATTCCACCAATTCAGCAGATACCGACACATGGATGCTATTGTGGTTTTCTCACAGGCTAATAACTGTGCGACTTCAGAGTCTGCGGTTACTCAGCTTCGTGAACTTCGCTCACAATGGACAGACAAAGACGTAGCATTCCTGATGATGAACTCTGCAGGAGACGATCTGGCCTCTATACGTCAGACTGTTGCGGCGCAGAACCTGGATTTCCCAGTCATGCTGGATACCAGTCAATTGGTTGCGCAGACTCTGAATATTTCAAAAGCAGGTGAGGTTGTTGTTCTGGATCCGGCTCGGCTTACCGTACTTTATCGCGGTCCGGTTCATGAGCATATCGGCATGACGCTGACCAGCGCCAAATCTGGTGACATTCAAGATACTATGGTAATGGCCGCTTCCGGTTGTGATCTGAACCTCCCGGTTTCAACTACCGTGGCGGAAAATGTACCTGATTATGCGACAGAAGTTGCACCGATCATCGTAGAGTCCTGTTCCGGCTGCCATCGTGATGGTGGTATCGGGCCATTCGCAATGAACAGTCATCTTATGCTGCAAGGCTGGTCACCAATGATTCGCGAAGTCATGCTGACCAAACGTATGCCTCCAATGCAGATAGATCCCAATATCGGTCACTTTACCAATGCTGGTTATCTGTCTGATGCTGACATGAAAATTGTGGTCAGCTGGATTGATGCCGGTGCCCCCCGTGGCAGTGCAGAGGAAGATCCGCTGACTAAGGTTGAGCATGTTGATATGAGAGCATGGCAGTTGGGTGAGCCCGACTATGTAGTGGAAATGCCAGCCTATGAAATTCCTGCTACTGGAGTGCTTGATTACATCAATATCGATGTAGAGCTGCCATTCACAGAAGATAAATGGGTGAAAGCCGTTCAGTTTGTGCCTGGTGCCCCAGATGTATTGCACCACATTCTGACCTACGTCACGGCGCCTGCTGAAAATTTTGATGGTGGTGAATCAGCCGATCAGCGTTCTGTAGCGCGTCGATTCCTGGAAGGTTATGCGCCAGGTAAAGTAGAAGCGATGGAGTTCCCTGCAGATACTGGTGTATTCATTCCAAAGGGTCATAAATTGTCAATGCAGTACCATTTCACAACAAATGGACGTGCAACCGTGGATCAGACCAAGCTGGGTCTATATATGTATGACGAAAAGCCTGCGCATGAGAACCTGACTCGATCAGTATCCGCTCGCTTCACCATCCCTCCTCATGCAATAAACCACGAAGCTCATGGTACTTATGTATTCGAGAATGATGTTGTTGTGAATGGCTTGCGTGCACACATGCACTTCCGCGGTAAAGATATGAAGTTTACTGCAGAGTTGCCCGACGGCACCATGGAAGATCTGTTAAGCGTTGCCAATTACAGCTACGCCTGGCAGCCAACCTACCAGCTTACTGAGCACAAATTCCTGCCAGCAGGCACGACTGTCCACGTTACTGGTGCGTTTGATAACTCAGCTTTTAATCCCGCGAATCCGGATCCGGACTCAGAAGTAACATTCGGCCTGCAGAGCTGGGAAGAAATGTTTATCGGCTACTGGACGTACTACGAAGCTGGTAAGTAAGGAAATTTATGCGGGGGCATGGTGCGTCATGCCCCGCAGGAAAATTAAGGGTGTTTCAGTTGAAGCACCCTTTTTTTATGGGGGTTTCTCCCCCTGTTTGTCATAGTTATTTAAACCACGCCATGATTGTGTAGTCAGACATTAAGTTGGTAGTATGCGGCGGCAATTGATTTTTATAAAAATAAGCAGGAGTGTTCTATGAGCGCCATAATGATAGTGATATTTGGTCTGGCCGGCCTGAGTTTCGGCTGGTTTGTGTATTCCAGATTTATCGCAACCAGGATTTACCAGCTTGACCCCAATTTTAAAACTCCTGCCCACGAATTTAATGACGGCACGGATTTCATCCCCACCAACAAGTATGTACTCTGGGGACATCATTTTACTTCTGTAGCTGGCGCCGCACCCATTGTTGGTCCTGCGATTGCAGTTTACTGGGGCTGGGTTCCTGCGCTGCTCTGGGTCACATTCGGGAGTATCTTTTTTGCCGGTGTGCACGATATGGGCGCTCTTTGGGCCAGCACCAGACATAAAGGAAAATCCATTGGCGCCCTTTCTGAGACGGTCATAGGTGCGCGCAGCCGCTCCTTGTTTCTTATCGTTATTTTCCTGCTGTTGTTGATGGTAAATGCGGTTTTCGCAGTGGTAATTGCCAATGGCTTTGTCGCCACACCAGGTTCCGTATTTCCTGCCTGGGCAGCGATCTTTGTAGCAGTGATTATCGGTCAGTTGATCCGACGTAACTTTAACCTGCTGGCACTGTCTCTGGTGGGCGTGGCGGTCCTCTATTTCTCAATTTATATAGGTACATTGTTGCCGCTGAGTCTGCCTGACTCATTATTTGGGCTTTCCGAGAACGCCAACTGGATCGTGATTCTGTTTATCTATGCGGCCATCGCTTCAATGCTGCCGGTTTGGATGTTGCTGCAGCCGCGTGACTTTATCAATGGCATGCAACTGGTAGTTGGTCTGGTACTTTTATACGGTTCAGTATTCATTTTCATGCCTGAGATGACGGCTCCGGCATTTAATACACAGCTCGCCGAAGGGACGCCAAGTATGTTTCCGCTGCTGTTCGTCACCATCGCCTGCGGCGCTATTTCCGGCTTTCACGGCATAGTTGCATCGGGTACGAGTTCCAAGCAGCTTGATAAAGAAACTGACGCGCGTTTTGTTGGTTATCTGGGCGCTCTGGGTGAAGGCTCTCTGGCGCTGATCACCATTGTGGCGGTGTGCAGTGTTGCTTATGCCTCGACCACAGAGCAATGGCATACGCTATATTCTTCATTCTCCAGCGGCAGTGCGGTGGCATTTGTCGCCGGCGGTGCGAGTCTGATCGAGCAGGGCTGGGGAATTTCACATGCTTTTGCTGAGGTGCTGCTGGCAACCATGGTTGCGTTGTTTGCAGGAACGACGATGGATTCCGGAGTTCGTCTACAGCGCTATATTATTCAGGAATGGGGCGATATCTACGGAATCAAATTATTCAATAAAGGCGTGGTAGCTACGCTTATCGCCGTTACAACCTGTCTGTTACTTGCGTTTGGTGCCGGCGGATCTTCTGGTGCGGGTGGCATGATCATCTGGCCATTGTTCGGAGCAACAAATCAGATACTTGCCAGTCTTACTTTGCTGGTTATCTCGGTAATCCTGATCAAACTCGGCCGACCGGCACGGTACACGCTGGTCCCAATGGTATTTGTTCTGGTTATGTCGCTGTATGCAGCTTTGATTCAGCTCAAAAGATTTTTCATTGAGGAGAACTATCTGCTTGTTGCCCTCGATTTTGTAGTGCTGGTTGTGAGTGTGTTTGTAATTCTGGAAGCTTACTCCGTCATTATGAAACACAGACGATCCATGGCAGATAAGCCAGCCAGCAACCCAGGCGTTTAGTTTGGGATCAGGTCGGACATGGATGTCCGCTCGCTGGCTGTTACAAACAATTGCAGTGTTTGCACGGATTCAAGTTTTATACTGACCAGGTAACTCACTAATGTCGATGAGACTTTCTGGGCTTTTTTGTAGATGAATAAAATTCTGTTTCTGCTTATAACCTTGTTCCTCACACTGGATGTACATGCTTCCAGTGCGCGAGTGGGTGACTTTGGTTTGATAGATCACCGAGGTGATTTCCATCAACTAAGCCGCTATGCAGATAAACAAGCCGTAGTTCTTTATGTTTATGCCAATAGCTGCGAGATATCACAGTTAGCTGGCCCCGTGCTGGAAGCCCTGCGTGAAAAATATCGCGATCAACCAGTGGCATTTCTAATGCTGAATTCGCATCCTGATGACACGCGTGAAAGTGTTCTGGCTCAAACTAAAAAATTGGGCATCGCGATGCCTGTACTAATGGATGTTTCACAGCTGGTGGCAGAGTCCCTGCAGATTAGTAGAACCGGGGAAGTGCTGGTCATCAATCCTCGGCGAATGGAGCTGCTGTACCGGGGACCTATTAACAAAAAGCTAAGCACCGCCGCAGTATCTTCAGAAAATCCTGCCTATCTTGATGAGGTTTTGTCTGCGGTGCTGGAAGATAAGCCGGTGCGGGCTGATGCCCCTCCTGCAAAAGGTAACGCACTGGCAATGGATGGTCTGCGGGCAAGTCATAGCAGAGACATCTCTTTTGTGGATGATGTTGTGCCAATACTTAAAGCGCGTTGCGTTTCCTGCCATAAAGACAATGGTGTCGCACCGTGGGCTATGAGCAGCCATGACATGGTCAGGGGCTGGAGTGCGATGATGCGCGAAACACTGTTGACCCGGAGAATGCCGCCCGGCCAGATTGATTATAAGGACATAGACAAATTTGTTGATGTCCATTACATCACTGATGAGGAGATGATAACGCTGGTCCATTGGATAGATCGTGGCGCCTTAAATAACGGCGAGATTGATCCTTTGCTGGAAATTGAGCCTCGCACTTCCGAGTGGGCGCTGGGCGAACCTGATTTGATTGTTGAGTTCCCAACCCAGGAAATCCCGGCTTCGGGCGTTATTGATTATAAATTTATTCCTGTGGACATTGGGCTGGAAGATGATAAATGGGTACGTGCCTACGAGTTCAGTATCGGTGATAAATCAGCATTGCACCACGTTGTTGCATATACTCAGGATCGCAAACAGCAGAAGCAGAATCCAAGTGGTGGAGGCAGCCGTACCAATTTTGGTGGCTATGCCCCTGGCAGGGAGTATATAGTTTTTGATACCAACAGTGGTGTGCTGTTGAAGAAAGATATGCGCTTCATGGTGCAGTTTCATTACACCACCACTGGCCGTGTGGTGAGCGACAGAACTCGCCTAGGTTTGTATTTTCGAGATACTCCGCCAGAGAGAAATTTAAGTCGAACGGCAGTTATGAGCGGGGATTTTGTAATTCCGCCAGGTGTTGCTGATCATCCTGTGTCAGCTACAGCAGTTTTACCTAAAGATGTACACTTGTATGGTTTTGCACCGCACATGCATTACCGGGGTAAGCGTATAAAGTTTACCGCGAACTTTCCTGATGGAAGTTCCGAAAGCCTGTTGTCCATTCCTAATTTTCAACACAACTGGCAGATGAATTATCGCCTTCG
The DNA here is from genome assembly GCA_041689205.1 of Pseudohongiellaceae bacterium. Lineage (GTDB taxonomy): Bacteria > Pseudomonadota > Gammaproteobacteria > Pseudomonadales > Pseudohongiellaceae > JAVVEG01. Next base: position 9,202 of record JBDNGQ010000065.1, read on the forward strand.
CGTCCCGAAGTTCCTTCCGGCAGGCACTGAAATAGTGGCGGATGGCGCTTTTGATAATTCTCCTCTGAATCCTCTGAACCCCGATCCTTCACAGGAAGTGAAGTGGGGAGATCAGGTCTGGGACGAAATGTTTATCGCATGGATGAGGATAAGCGAGCTTGAGTAGCGGTTTGCTGCTGCCTCTCCCGATTATCTCCTGACTGATTCACCGACATTACCTTTTTCCTTTAAGGTGTCTGAGGTCTGTATGGATTTATATCCGCTGTTGTACTCGCTTGCTGATGGGAACTTCCACTCCGGAGAAACGCTGGGCAAAAATCTTGGTGTTACGCGAACTGCTATCTGGAAGCAGGCAAATGCCCTGAAGGCTCTGGGTGTGGAATTGCACTCGGTTACGGGCAAGGGCTATCGATTACCCGAACCTATGAATCTGCTTTCCAGGGAGCAGATTCTTGCGACTTCGCAAACTGACAGGGAGGCGCTGGATAAGTATTTTGACTTGCATCTTTCCATTGGGTCTACCAACATTGAGGCAATGAAAAAGGCACAGGCCGGTTATTCTCGATATCTTGTACTTGCGGAGCATCAGTCACAGGGGCGCGGACGCAGAGGCAGAACCTGGGTAAGTCCATTGGGGAAAAATTTATATTTTTCTTTAATGTGGTCATTTCAAAATGGTGTTTCGGCCCTTGAAGGTCTGAGTCTGCTGACTGCACTGGTAGTGGTTAGAGCGCTGCAGAAAGCAGGATTTGCAGGTCTGGGTCTGAAGTGGCCCAATGATGTGTTGCTCAATGGCAACAAACTTGCCGGTATATTGCTTGAAATCAATGGCGACAAGACTGGTCCCTGCCAGGTAGTTATCGGCATCGGATTGAACATCAATATGCCACAGTCTGCTGGAGCTGAGATTGATCAACCCTATGCGGATCTTGCAGCTTCGGGGGGCATGATAAATCGGAATTGGATCGCAGCGGCTTTGATTGATGGGTTGCACACTGAATTGGAGAAATTTGTAGTTTCAGGCTTTGCTCCATACCGGCAGGAGTGGGAGTCACTGGATGTTTATCGTGATAAAGAAGTTCAGGTGCAAAGTGGTGCGGGAATCATAAGAGGTGTAGTAGCAGGGGTTGACGTGGGTGGAGCCCTATTGCTGAATACCTCCAGTGGAATCCAGGCTATAAGTGGAGGTGAGGTATTTCCTTCTTTGCGACCGGTATAAGTCACGGGTCTATCGGGGAACGGTTGTGCGGCAGCGGGGGAGAACAACATGATTCTTGAAATAGATGCAGGTAACTCAAGAATAAAGTGGCGATTGCTGAGTGATGATTTACAAATCATGGATCGCGGTATCTGTTTTACAAGTGCTGAGTTAAAGAACATTTTGCCCACAATAGATAATGTACAAAGGGTGCGGGTAGCCAGCGTAAGAGGCCCGGATTTTACTTCAGGTCTAGTGGAATCAATGCAGCTGCGCTGGCACGTTGTTGCTGAGATTGCCCGTGTCGCACCTGATCAGGCCGGAGTGCGTAATGCCTATAAAAAATTTGAGATGCTCGGGGTTGATCGGTGGCTGGCAATGCTGGCCGCCTATAATCGTCGCCATAGCCGCTGCTGCATCATCAGCCTCGGTACCGCAATCACCCTTGATGTGGTAGATGAGGCAGGGGTTCATCAGGGCGGGTTCATTATTCCCGGGCTTTCATTACAAAGAAAGAGCCTGCTGGAGAGCACTTCGATTAGATTGCCAGCTGAATCCCAATGGTCTTCGACATGGTCCTCAAACGCTCTGGGTTGCTCAACTGAGGATGCAGTAAATCACGGAATATATACCATGCTGCTTAGTGGTATAGTCAATTTTCCAGTTGTCGCAGAGATTGGGGCTTCAGGAGGTTTGTTCCTGACCGGTGGTGATGCCGATGTTATTTCTTCGGGGCTGCGCGGGTACGGTATTGATCATTATTGCGATCAGGATATTATTATGGACGGCCTGGCCTACGCCCTGCCTTGACTAAGATTGACTGTAAGAGGGCATATGCGCTGGATTCTGATTACTTTACTGCTGCTGAATATGGCGTTATTTGCCTGGTTCTGGCGCTCGCCTCCTGCTGTCGAACTACGGAGCATTGAACACAACATTGACGAATCCCCAGCTCTAATACTGTTAACCGAGTTGCAGACAGTCCCAGCAGTTAGTTCCTCGAATCCGCAGGCGTTTTTATTGGGCGAGAGTGCTGTAGCATGTTATGAGCTTGGTCCATTTTTGGATTCTTCCGATGTAGAAGAATTTAATCTTAACCATAAGGACAGTTTTGCGACCCGGGTCGAGAGCAGGCCAGTGCACATGCGGGTAGACTATCGAGTATACCTGTCTCCTTATGCATCCAGGGAAGCCGCAGACAGTGCTCTTCAAGAGCTTAGAGTAAAATTGCAGGCCAATAATCTGGCTATAGATACCCTCCTTATCACCAGAGGTAGTCTTGAAAATGGGCTTGCGCTTGGCTTGTTTTCCGAGCGACAGAATGCGCTGAACGTAGAAACCCAACTAGGTGGACTTGGTTACAAGGTGCTTATTATAGAGGAGCCCAGGATACAGGAGCAGCTGTGGATATCTCTGCTCGAGTGGCCAAAAGGCCCGCGGTTGCTGCCCCAGTGGCCAGTTATCCAGCAGCAAAGACCTTATTTGCAGCGTTTAGAAAAACTCTGTTAAACGATTGCACATAGCACCCAATTCCCCTAGAATGCCGCCTCTGAACGAGAGACCCAGGAATTTCGACTTCTTAAGGCTCTAGTTGGAGGGGTTCCCGAGCGGCCAAAGGGATCAGACTGTAAATCTGACGCGAAAGCTTCGGTGGTTCGAATCCACCCCCCTCCACCATTTTAGGAAGGTGAGAAGAGGTTGTAGTAAAGGCGGGTATAGTTCAGCGGTAGAACACCAGCCTTCCAAGCTGGTTACGCGGGTTCGATTCCCGCTACCCGCTCCAACTATTCAGTAGTTGGTGTCTGAGTAGGTACTGGTTTGTTCGGGCATTTTGTGACGCCAAGTGAAAGTAATAAGTTTGGGAAGAAGTGTCTGGCTCGCATAGCTCAGAGGTAGAGCACTTCATTGGTAATGAAGAGGTCTCCGGTTCAAATCCGGATGTGAGCACCAGGTTTAGGCGACTCTGATGTTCTGTGTATCGGTAGCGTCTTACTACGGTGAGTTGTCGGTGATAGCCTGTTGATGGTCGATTTTGATAAAGCTGTGAGCTCTGTTAATTATTCGATCGAAAGCTTAGTGAGAAATTTAAAAGAGGCGGTCTTAAAATGGCGAAGGGAAAATTCGAAAGAAAGAAACTGCATGTAAACGTAGGCACGATCGGTCACGTTGACCATGGTAAAACCACGCTGACGGCGGCATTGACGCGCGTTTGTGCGGAGCTTTACGGTGGAGAGATTAGAGATTTTGCGCAGATCGACAATGCCCCGGAAGAGCGCGAGCGCGGGATTACGATCAACACCTCTCACGTTGAATACGATTCGCCTAATCGTCACTACGCCCACGTTGACTGCCCCGGTCACGCGGACTATGTAAAGAACATGATTACCGGAGCGGCGCAGATGGACGGCGCGATTCTGGTGGTATCAGCTGCAGATGGCCCCATGCCGCAGACGCGTGAGCACATTCTGCTATCCCGTCAGGTAGGCGTTCCTTACATTGTCGTGTTCATGAACAAAGCAGACATGGTGGATGATGCGGAGCTGCTGGAGTTGGTGGAGATGGAAGTTCGTGAGCTTTTGGATATGTACGACTTCCCGGGTGATGATACTCCTATCGTTATCGGCTCTGCGCTCAAGGCGTTGGAAGGAGACACCTCTGATATCGGCATGCCCTCAGTTAAGAAGCTGGTTGATACGCTGGACAGCTATATCCCTGATCCGGTCCGTGATATTGAAAAGCCGTTTCTGCTGCCAATTGAGGATGTGTTCTCAATCTCCGGCCGTGGCACGGTAGTGACGGGTCGTATTGAGCGCGGTATCTGTAAAGTGGGTGATGAGATTGAGATTATTGGTCTTAAGGACACCACCAAGACCACCTGTACCGGTGTTGAGATGTTCCGCAAGCTGCTTGACGAAGGTCGTGCAGGCGAGAACGTGGGTGTGCTGCTGCGTGGCACTAAGCGTGAGGACATTGAGCGCGGTCAGGTGCTGGCTAAACCCGGTTCAATCACTCCACACACTAAATTTGAAGGCGAAGTGTATATTCTGAGCAAAGAAGAAGGTGGTCGTCACACGCCATTTTTCAAAGGTTACCGTCCCCAGTTTTACTTCCGTACTACGGATGTGACCGGTGCGTGTGAGCTGCCAGAAGGCGTTGAGATGGTTATGCCTGGCGATAATATCAAGATGGTTGTCACGCTGATCAACCCGATTGCAATGGATGAAGGTCTGCGTTTCGCTATCCGTGAGGGTGGTCGTACTGTAGGCGCTGGCGTAGTCGCTAAGATCTTCGAGTAACATAGATCCTTCGGGATCGCTGGATTAAATCAAGCCGAAACGCCCGTATAAGGGGTTTCGGCTTGCTTTGTCCGGAAAAGTTTAGGCCAGTAGCTCAATTGGCAGAGCGGCGGTCTCCAAAACCGCAGGTTGGGGGTTCGATTCCCTCCTGGCCTGCCATTATTGAGTGAGACCCGGGATTTCGGATCTTGCTCCTCTGGCAGTGTTGGATCAGGCACGTGAAGCACCTGATGAAGAGAATTGCAGTAGCAAACAGTGAAGGCAATCTGACTTAATAAGTTGCGAGAATTTATGACAGATCAAATGAATACTCAGGGGCGCATGCAGGACATACTGAAATGGGTGGTGGTCGCTGTAATCGTGGCTGCTGGCGTTTATGGTAATTCATATTTTTCTGCTGAGTCATTGCTGTACAGAACTATCGCATTACTAATCCTGGGCGCTTTGGCGGCCTGGATAGCTGCGCAGACAAGTAGTGGAAGTGCTTTTGTAACTCTCGTTCTTGAAGCGAGGACCGAAATCCGCAAGGTCGTCTGGCCATCGCGTCAGGAGACTACTCAAACTACAGTTATCGTCCTGGTGGTTGTGCTTATTGTTGCGCTGGTGCTGTGGTTGCTGGACTGGGGCCTGGGCGAAATTATATCCGGAATAATAGGCTAGAGGTTTTCAGATGGCAAAGCGTTGGTATGTGGTTCACGCCTATTCAGGATATGAAAAAAAGGTTATGCATGCGCTTAAAGAGCGGATTGCTCTGTCGGGTATGGAGGATCTTTTTGGGGAAGTGTTAGTGCCAACTGAAGAAGTGCTGGAGATGCGGTCCGGACAAAAGCGGAAGAGTGAGCGTAAATTTTTCCCGGGCTATGTACTGGTTGAAATGGAACTCAATGATGATACATGGCATCTGGTTAAAGAAACTCCTCGAGTGATGGGCTTCATTGGTGGCAAAGCTGAAAAGCCCGCCCCAATTACAGCTCGTGAAGCGAATAAAATTCTCCAGCGGCTTGAAGAAGGTCAGGATAAACCGACACACAAAGTGATTTATGAACCGGGTGAATTGGTCAGAGTGGTCGATGGCCCATTTAATGACTTCACCGGTACCGTTGAAGAAGTTAATTACGAGAAAAACCGGTTGCGGGTTGCAGTACTGATATTTGGACGCTCCACACCGGTTGAGCTCGAATTCAGCCAGGTAGAAAAGAGTTAGTAAAAAGTATTTCAGGTCTCTGAGATACCAGGTAACACGGCAGTTTAGAAAGTAGCAATGTGCATCAACCGAATCCATTTGATTTAGCTGATGCGATTTAAACACCAGCCCTTAGTCTGCGTCGCAGAACGGGTACAGGGGAGCTTGGAGCCAACTGGAAACAGATGTGCTGCAGGTGTTTGCACCCACAGGAGAGTAATATGGCAAAGAAAGTAACCGCTTATATCAAGCTGCAGGTAGGGGCTGCCAAGGCTAACCCCAGCCCGCCCGTAGGTCCAGCGCTGGGTCAGCGAGGCGTCAATATCATGGAATTCTGTAAGGCATTCAATGCTGCTACTCAGGGCATGGAACCAGGTCTGCCGATTCCAGTTGTGATCACGGTTTACGCGGACCGCAGCTTTACGTTCATTATGAAAACCCCTCCTGCCTCGGTGTTACTGCGTAAAGCCGTTGGCATCAGCAAAGGCAGCCCGCGTCCTAATACAGAGAAAGTGGCAAAAATTACTCGTGCCCAACTCGAAGAAGTTGCAACTCAGAAGATGCCGGATCTTACCGCCTCTAATATGGATGCAGCGGTGAAAACACTGATGGGTAGTGCAAGAAGTGCGGGTATTGATGTAGAGGGGGTTGAGTAATCATGGCTAAATTGACAAAACGTCGTAAGGCTTTCAGCGCTAAGCTCGACCGCGCAAAAGTGTATTCGATAGAAGAGGCCCTAGGGCTGTTGACTGAGTTTGCTTCCAGCAAGTTCAAAGAGTCTATTGATGTTGCTGTAAATCTGGGTGTTGATCCGCGCAAATCTGATCAGGTTGTTCGTGGTGCCACGTTGTTGCCATTCGGTACCGGAAAAACTGTCCGCGTTGCCGTATTCGCTCAGGGTGAGAACGCAGCAAAAGCAAAAGAAGCTGGCGCAGATATCGTTGGTTTCGATGATCTGGCCGAGAGCATTACTGCTGGCAACATGGATTTTGATGTTGTTATTGCTACCCCTGATGCTATGCGTGTCGTGGGCAAGTTAGGTCAGGTGCTTGGACCTCGCGGTCTGATGCCTAACCCTAAAGTTGGAACAGTAACAGCCGATGTTGCCACTGCGGTGCGCAATGCTAAGGCAGGTCAGGTTCGTTACAGAACTGATAAAAATGGAATTATTCATGGTGGTATTGGCAAGATCGGTTTTGATGCTGCTTCGATTCAAGGCAATCTGGAGTCATTGCTTGCGGATTTGAAAAGAGCCAAACCCGCATCATCCAAAGGTATTTATATTCAGAAAATCTCGTTGTCCTCTACCATGGGCCTTGGCATTCTGATTGATCAATCTTCACTAAAATTTTAGAGCAGGCTGTAAGGCTTGTTTCAGACTTTGGGGTTTTGTCGTCTTCGGATAGGCAGGGCTGTCAAAGACCGTAGGGGTTTCGTGCAGTCTGGCGGAACTTAATATCCTACGCAGATGGTGTAACCCGATCTGGCATTTGCCAGATCCATTCACCAGTTAAAGTTCCTGCAATATGCAAGTGGGTGTTGCAGGGGTTAATAGCAAAGGGCTGTGGCAACGCAGCCCGAATCAGGAGTTAAGTAAGTGGCTATTAGACTTGAAGACAAAAAGCAAATCGTCTCGGAAGTCCATGAAGCTGCTACTAGTGCTTTGTCTGCAGTGCTCGCCGATTATCGTGGCGTCACTGTGACCCAGCTTACCGAACTGCGTAAAGTTGCTCGAGCAAACAATGTTTATCTGCGCGTCGTCAGAAATACACTTCTGAAGAAAGCGGTAGAAAACACTGATTTCGAGTGTCTGCGCGAAGTTCTGGTTGGGCCGACAATACTTGCTTTTGCTCAGCAGGATCCGGGTGCCGCTGCGCGCGTGCTCAAGGATTTTGCTAAAAGCAATGACAAGTTCGAGATTAAAGCGCTCTCAATTGGTGGCAAGTTGTTAGGTGCTGACCAGATCGACGCATTGGCAAATTTACCGACCTACGATCAGGCGGTTTCTATGCTTATGGGATTGATGCTGGCTCCAGTGACGAAACTTGTTCGGACCTTTAACGAGGTTCCAACCAAAGTAACCCGAGCGGTTGCTGCGGTACGAGACCAAAAGAAAGAAGCAGCATAGAACTGATATTTCGATAGATTTATAAACTTTAAATTATGTAGGAGATATGAGTCATGGCTCTGTCTAAAGACGATATTTTGAATGCAATTGCTGACATGTCAGTAATGGATGTTGTACAGCTGGTTGAAGCAATGGAAAAGAAGTTTGGTGTATCAGCTGCAGCTGCAGTTGCTGCCGCCGCACCTGCTGCGGCTGCTGCTGAAGTCGCTGAAGAGCAAACTGAGTTTGACGTTATTCTGAAAGCTGCTGGCGAGAAGAAAGTAAACGTGATTAAGGTTGTTCGCACATTGACGGGTCTTGGTTTGAAAGAAGCTAAAGATCTGGTAGATGGTGCTCCTTCTACAGTGAAGGAAGCTGCCAGCAAAGCTGATGCAGAAGCTGCCAAGAAGCAACTGGAAGAAGCTGGCGCTACTGTTGAGCTGAAGTAATCTGGTCGTTTATGCAGGTTGAGGTTGGAAGCGGACAGGGAGGTATTCTCTGTCCGTTTCTGGCGTTGTTGGTATTTTAACCAAGAGCATTTCGATTCTTATTTGCTAGGGAAACTCTAATGGCCTACTCGTATACAGAGAAAAAGCGTATCCGTAAAGACTTCGGTAAATTGCCAAGCGCAATGGATATCCCGTATCTTTTATCGACTCAGATCGATTCGTTCAGGCAGTTCACTCAAACTGATGTGTCGCCAAAAGATCGGCTCGACCAGGGTCTCCATGCGGCATTCAAGTCTGTATTTCCGATCATCAGCTACTCCGGGAAGGCGATTCTTGAGTATGTCAGTTATGATTTAGGACGACCTGCATTTGACGTCAAAGAATGTCAATTGCGTGGTATTACCTATTCAGTGTCGCTGCGAGTAAAAGTTCGGCTGATTCTTTACGACAAGGAGTCAACAACACAAACGATTAAGGACATCAAAGAGCAGGAAGTCTACATGGGTGAAATCCCCCTGATGACTGACAGCGGTACCTTCGTGATAAATGGCACGGAGCGCGTAGTTGTGTCGCAATTACACCGCTCACCGGGCGTATTTTTTGATCACGATCGCGGTAAAACCCACAGTTCAGGAAAGCTGCTCTATTCAGCGCGTATTATTCCGTACCGTGGCTCATGGCTGGATTTTGAGTTTGATCCAAAGGATTTAGTTTTTGTTCGAATCGACCGTCGCAGAAAACTGCCTGCGACGGTGCTGCTGCGTGCGCTTGATTATACCGCCGGGCAGATACTTGCAATGTTTTACGAGAACAACGTGTACCACGTCACTGGAAAAAATGACGAACTGGTGCTCGATCTGGTGCCATCGCGCTTACGCGGCCAGGTTCTCAATTTTGATGTAAGCGAAAAGAAAGGTGCTGTTATTGTTGAGCAGGGGCGCCGTATAACAGCCCGTCATATCCGTCAAATGGAAAAGGCAAAACTCACTGAGCTGAAAGTTACTCATGAGTTTCTCTACGAGACCTCACTGGCAAAGGACATTGTAGATCCTGAGACTGGTGAAATATTGTATGAGTGTAATACCCAGATCACAGAAGACATTATCGGCGGCATCATCAAGGCCGGTTTAAAACAGTTCGAAACTATTTACAGTAACGATCTTGATTGTGGTCCTTTCGTATCCGATACGCTGCGGGTTGACTCAACCAGTTCACGACTGGAAGCGCTGGTCGAGATCTACCGCATGATGCGTCCTGGTGAGCCACCAACGAAGGATTCTGCGGAAAATCTGTTCGCTAATCTGTTCTTCTCTGCCGAACGCTATGATCTGTCGGCGGTTGGACGGATGAAGTTCAATCGCCGCCTAGGCCGTGTTGAAACCGAAGGCGAGCCGGTGCTGAGTGTTGACGACATCGTAGACGTGTTAAAGACCCTGGTTGCAATCCGCAATGGCTCGGGTACCGTAGATGATATCGATCACCTCGGCAACAGACGCATCCGTTCTGTTGGTGAGATGGCTGAGAACCAATTCCGCGTAGGTCTGGTCCGTGTGGAAAGAGCTGTTAAGGAACGCCTGAGTATGGCGGATTCTGAAGGCCTGATGCCGCAGGATATGATTAATGCGAAGCCGGTCGCTGCCGCAATCAAAGAATTCTTTGGTTCGAGCCAGCTGTCACAGTTCATGGATCAGAATAATCCCTTGTCGGAAGTGACTCACAAGCGCCGTGTTTCTGCGCTTGGACCGGGTGGTCTGACTCGTGAGCGTGCCGGCTTTGAAGTGCGCGACGTGCACCCAACGCATTATGGCCGTGTCTGCCCGATTGAAACACCAGAAGGACCAAACATCGGTCTGATTAACTCACTGGCTACTTATGCACGCACCAACTCATACGGGTTCCTTGAGAGCCCTTATCGCAAGGTAATCAATAACCGGGTAACCAACGATATCGACTTCCTGTCAGCGATTGACGAAAGCGAATTCGTTATTGCTCAGGCAAGTGCTCCGCTGGATAAGAATGGCGGGTTTGTGGATAACCTGGTAACGGTTCGCCACAACGGCGAAACCACCCTGATGCCACGTGATCAGATTACTTATATGGACGTCGCTCCGCAGCAGATGGTATCTGTAGCTGCAGCACTGATTCCATTCCTTGAGCACGATGACGCTAACCGGGCTCTGATGGGTTCAAACATGCAAAGACAGGCAGTGCCTACTCTGCGCGCGGAAACGCCGCTGGTTGGCACCGGTCTGGAGCGCAACGTTGCACATGACTCAGGCGTCTGTGTGGTTGCTCAGCATGGTGGGGTTGTCGACAGCGTTGATGCGGCGAGAATTATTGTCCGCGTACATGATGTAGAAACTGAGGCTGGAGAAGCGGGTGTAGATATATACAACCTGACTAAGTACACACGGTCCAACCAGAACACCTGTATCAATCAGATACCTCTGGTAAAAATTGGTGATGTAGTAAGTCGTGGCGATATTCTCGCGGACGGTCCGTCGGTGGATATCGGCGAGCTGGCTCTGGGTCAGAATATGCGCATCGCATTCATGCCCTGGAACGGTTACAACTTCGAAGACTCGATACTGATTTCAGAACGCGTGGTTAAAGAAGATCGACTGACCACTATCCATATTCAGGAACTGACCTGCGTGGCTCGCGATACCAAGTTGGGATCGGAAGAGATTACTGCAGATATCCCGAATGTGGGCGAAGGTGCGCTGGGTAAACTGGACGAATCAGGTGTAGTGTATATCGGTGCTGAAGTCGGTGCTGGCGATATTCTGGTTGGTAAGGTAACGCCTAAAGGCGAAACTCAGCTGACTCCTGAAGAGAAGCTGCTGCGTGCTATTTTCGGTGAGAAAGCCTCTGACGTAAAAGATACATCACTGCGGGTTCCAACCAGTGTGAAAGGCACAGTTATCGATGTGCAGGTATTTACCCGTGATGGTCTGGAAAAAGATCAGCGTGCACTGGAGATCGAACGGTCACAGCTCGCGAAGATCAGAAAAGACATCAACGACGAATACCGCATTGTCGAGGGTGCCACTTTCTATCGACTGCGTAGTGCTTTACTGGGTAAGGCGGTGGCTGGCGGTCCAGGACTCAAAAAAGGTAACACCCTGACCGAAGAGTATTTGAACAATCTGGAGCATGACGATTGGTTCAAGATTCGTCTGGCTGATGAAGAATTAACCCGCCAGATGGAACGTGCGGAAGCTCAGTTGAAAGAGCGTCGTGCAGCTCTTGATGATCGGTTTGAAGACAAGAAACGCAAACTGACCCAGGGTGATGATCTGGCACCAGGCGTGTTGAAGATAGTCAAAGTGTATCTGGCAATCAAACGCCGTATACAGCCTGGTGACAAGATGGCTGGTCGTCACGGAAACAAGGGTGTTATCTCGGTAATCATGCCAGTTGAAGATATGCCTTATGACGAGAAGGGTAACCCGATAGATATCGTGCTTAACCCTCTTGGTGTGCCTTCGCGGATGAACGTAGGACAGGTGTTGGAAACTCACCTTGGTGCCGCTGCCAAAGGCCTTGGCGAGCGCATTGGTCTGATGCTGGAGCAGAAGAAACAGGTTGCGGAAATTCGTAAACTGCTGGATGAAATCTACAACTCGGTAGGAACCAAAAAAGAACCTCTTGATACGCTTAACGATGAAGAGATTCTGGAACTGGCAAACAATCTGAAGAGTGGCGTGCCAATGGCAACGCCGGTTTTCGATGGTGCTACTGAGGCAGAGATCAAACGCATGCTCAAGCTGGCTGGTCTGGACGAAAGTGGTCAGATGACACTTTATGATGGGCGTACCGGTGAACCGTTCGATCGTCAGGTTACTGTGGGCATTATGTACATGCTGAAACTTAACCACCTGGTTGATGACAAGATGCATGCCCGTTCTACCGGTTCCTACAGTCTGGTTACTCAGCAGCCGCTGGGAGGTAAGGCGCAATTCGGTGGTCAACGCTTCGGAGAGATGGAAGTGTGGGCTCTGGAAGCATACGGTGCCGCTTATACCCTGCAGGAAATGCTTACCGTTAAATCAGATGACGTTGCAGGTCGCACCAAGATGTACAAGAACATCGTGGACGGTGACCATCGAATGGAGCCGGGAATGCCGGAGTCGTTCAATGTGCTGTTGAAGGAAATCAGGTCGCTGGCTATCGATATGGAGCTGGATGTATCGACCAAATAGCTTGATGTGGAGGCCGCAAGGCCTCCGCAGATACTGCCGGCTGTTGAGCTGTGCATGATTGTCCAACGCAACACAACGAATCAGTGATTTTATGATGCCCGCTGCTACAAGCGCCGGGCGGAGGATACAGAATGAAAGACCTATTAGGGTTGCTTAAGTCCCAATCACAATCTGATGAATTTGACTCGATCAGAATCGGCCTCGCTTCTCCCGAGATGATTCGTTCCTGGTCGTTTGGTGAAGTTAAAAAGCCCGAGACTATTAACTACAGAACTTTCAAGCCGGAACGTGATGGCTTGTTCTGTGCCAAGATATTTGGACCGGTAAAGGACTACGAGTGCCTGTGCGGCAAATATAAAAGACTTAAACATCGTGGTGTAATCTGCGAGAAGTGTGGTGTGGAAGTTGCGCTGTCAAAAGTGCGCCGCGACCGTATGGGGCATATTGAGCTGGCCAGTCCGGTTGCTCACATCTGGTTCCTGAAATCACTGCCTTCGCGAATTGGTTTGCTGCTGGATATGACGCTGCGCGATATCGAACGTATTCTGTACTTCGAATCGTTTGTGGTTACTGATCCAGGCATGACGACACTCGAAAAAGGTCAGTTGCTGACGGATGAGCAGTACTACGAAGCCATGGAAGAATTCAGTGACGAATTCGACGCCAAGATGGGCGCCGAAGCTGTCCAGCAATTAATGAAGGATCTCGATGTACCCGCTGAAGTAGCACGTCTGCGTGAAGAAATTCCTCAGACCAACTCCGAGACCAAACTTAAAAAGCTTTCCAAGCGGCTGAAGCTGCTCGAAGCCTTTGCGGAATCAGGTAATAAACCAGAGTGGATGGTGCTGACGGTACTGCCGGTTCTGCCACCAGATTTGCGTCCACTGGTTCCTCTTGATGGTGGCCGCTTTGCGACTTCCGATCTGAACGATCTGTATCGGCGGGTTATTAATAGAAATAACCGTCTGAAGCGTCTGCTTGATCTGAACGCGCCTGACATTATTGTGCGTAACGAAAAGCGCATGCTGCAGGAAGCGGTTGATGCGCTGCTGGATAACGGCCGTCGCGGCCGAGCCATAACCGGCTCCAATAAGCGCCCACTGAAATCGCTGGCAGACATGATCAAAGGCAAGCAGGGTCGGTTCCGTCAGAACCTGCTTGGTAAGCGGGTCGACTACTCAGGCCGCTCAGTCATCGTGGTAGGTCCGACGCTCAGGCTACATCAGTGTGGTCTGCCTAAGAAAATGGCGCTTGAGCTGTTCAAGCCGTTTATTTTCGGCAAACTGGAACGTCGCGGACTGGCAACTACCATCAAAGCTGCCAAGAAAATGGTCGAACGTGAAACTGCAGAAGTATGGGATATCCTTGCAGAAGTAATCCGCGAGCATCCGGTACTTTTAAACCGCGCACCAACACTTCACCGACTTGGCATCCAGGCGTTTGAGCCGGTACTGATCGAAGGTAAAGCAATTCAGCTGCACCCTCTGGTTTGTGCTGCCTACAACGCCGACTTTGACGGCGACCAGATGGCGGTTCACGTACCGTTGACACTGGAAGCGCAGCTTGAAGCGCGCACCTTAATGATGTCCACGAACAATATTCTGGCCCCTGCCAGCGGTGAACCAATCATTGTGCCTTCACAAGACGTGGTGCTGGGTCTGTACTACATGACTCGAGCCCGCGTTAATGCCAAAGGCGAAGACATGATATTCGCTGATGATCAGGAAGTTCGACGCGCCTATGAAACCGGTCATGTCCATCTTCAGGCACGGATCAAAGCGCGTATTGAGAGTTTTGCGCTCACTGACTCCGGTGAGAAAGTGGGTACCCGCGAGATGGTCGAGACCACTGTCGGACGCGTATTGCTGTTCGGCATTGTGCCTAAAGGTCTGCATTTCTCGCTGGTCAACCAGAAGATGACCAAGAAGCAGATTTCACAGATTCTGAACGCCTGTTATCGAAATGTTGGGTTGAAAGAAACTGTAATCTTCGCTGACCAGTTAATGTACACAGGCTATAAATATTCAACCCGCTCCGGTTCATCAATCGGCGTGAATGATTTCGTAATTCCTGAGGAAAAAGCGTCAATTATTGCGCAGGCTGACTCAGAGGTGGAAGAAATCGAAAATCAGTATGCCTCAGGTCTGGTGACTCAGGGTGAGAAATACAACAAGGTTATTGATATCTGGTCACGTGCCAACGATCTGGTCGCCAAGTCCATGATGGATGGCCTTTCTACTGAACCGGTTATCAACAAGCAGGGCAAAGAAGAGCGCCAGGAATCATTTAACTCTGTGTATATCTATGCTGACTCCGGTGCGCGAGGCTCTCCTGCACAGATTCGTCAGCTGGCTGGTATGCGGGGCCTGATGGCTCGACCTGACGGCTCAATTATTGAGACACCTATTACCGCAAACTTCCGTGAGGGTCTGAGCGTGGTGCAGTATTTCACCTCAACACACGGTGCGCGTAAAGGTCTTGCGGATACGGCGTTGAAAACAGCGAACTCCGGTTACTTGACCCGACGTCTGGTGGATATTGCCCAGGATCTGGTTATCACCGAGTACGATTGTGGTACCGTTGAAGGTCTGCCGATGAGCCCGGTTATTGAAGGTGGGGATATCATCGCGCCACTGGGCGAACGTGTTTTGGGACGTGTGCTTACTCGCGATGTAGTCCTCAATGGCAGCGATGATGTAATTGCCGAAGCAGGAATCGTGCTGGACGAGAAGATGGTTGAAAAACTTGAGACTCTTGGTATTGATGAATTGCATGTGCGCTCTGCTATTACCTGTGAGACCCGCTACGGTATCTGTCGTCTGTGTTACGGTCGCGATCTGGCCCGTGGACATCTGGCCAACGTCGGTGAGGCTATCGGGGTAATTGCGGCGCAGTCGATCGGCGAGCCAGGAACGCAGCTGACGATGCGTACATTCCACATCGGTGGTGCTGCGTCACGAGCCACTGCGGCGGATAACGTTCAGGTTAAGACCAAAGGTTCTGCGCAGCTTCACAATATGAAGACCGTTGCGAATGCACAGGGATCGCTGGTGGTTGTATCCCGCTCTGGCGAACTGGTGGTCAGTGATGAGTCCGGCCGCGAGCGCGAGAAATACAAGCTTCCTTATGGTGCGGTAGTAACCCTGGGTAAAAATCTCAAAGTTGAATCCGGCCAAGTGGTTGCGACCTGGGATCCGCATACGCATCCAATTATCTGTGAAGTGGTTGGTAAGGCTAAGTTTGCAAATATGGAAGAGGGCGTCACAGTGCGCCGCCAGACTGACGAGATTACCGGTTTGTCGAGTCTGTCAGTCATTGATCCGGCAGAGCGTTCTGCAGCAGCGAAAGATCTGCGCCCGGCAGTAACCCTGATTGGTAAAGATGGCAAGGAGCTTAATATTCCTGGAACTAATGTGCCTGCGCATTATTTCCTGCCAGCTGATGCAATCATCGCTATCCAGGACGACGCTGAGCTTAATGTGGGTGATGTTATCGCCCGTATTCCACAGGAAGGCTCCAAAACCAGAGACATTACCGGTGGTCTGCCGCGGGTTGCCGACTTGTTCGAGGCCAGGAAACCAAAAGAGCCCGCGATTCTTGCTGAGATATCCGGTACCGTCAGTTTTGGTAAGGAAACCAAAGGCAAGCGCCGACTGATTATTACTCCTAAAGATGGAGTGAATCCGATTGATGGCACTACCTTCTACGAGGCGCTGATACCTAAATGGCGCCACATGACGGTGTTTGAAGGCGAGTTCATCGAAAAAGGCGAAGTTGTCTCCGATGGACCACCTTCACCGCATGACATTCTGCGACTGAAAGGTGTGGAAGCTCTGGCTCAGTACATTGTTAACGAAGTGCAGGAAGTTTACCGACTCCAGGGTGTGCGCATAAACGATAAGCACATCGAAGTTATTGTCAGGCAGATGCTGCGTAAAGTGGAAATTTCTGAAACCGGGGATTCTGCGCTGATTAAGGGGGAGCAGGTGACTCTGACTCAAGTAGCTGAGGAAAATGACAGACTGCGTGGGGCTGGTAAAATTGAGGCACGGTTCGAGCGCATGCTGCTTGGTATTACCAAAGCCTCGCTGGCAACAGAGTCCTTCATCTCAGCTGCTTCATTCCAGGAAACTACACGGGTGCTGACAGAAGCTGCAGTAACCGGCAAACGTGACTTCCTGCGTGGCTTGAAGGAGAACGTGGTGGTTGGTCGTCTGATACCTGCGGGTACTGGTTTGGCCTACCATGAGGCGCGCAGACAGAGCGCGGCTCTGGCGGCGCAGATTGCCGCATCACCAGGCGTCAGTGCCAGCGATGTTGAGGCAGCACTGACCGAGGCGCTCAAGACCGGATCCTAGGTAAGGAGCCCGAATAGAAACCAGGGTGGTACAACTTAGAAGTTGACTACAGGGTGCGGGATCATTAAACTCTCGCATCCTTTATCCTGGTGGTTTCCCCAGGGAATCAGTTTTTGCCCTTGTTGCCGAGTTTGCAACGGCAACAAGGGCGATCGTCTAATTAATGTAAGCCTAATTAATGTATGGAAATTCAGGAGTAATGAATGGCAACTATCAACCAATTGGTTCGTAAACCAAGACAGAGCAGGGTCACCAAGAGTGATGTACCCGCTCTGCAAGGTTGCCCGCAAAGAAGGGGTGTTTGTACGCGCGTTTACACAACTACACCCAAAAAGCCTAACTCGGCTCTTCGGAAAGTCTGTCGTGTGCGGCTGACTAATGGTTTTGAAGTCACCTCCTATATTGGCGGCGAAGGTCATAACCTTCAGGAACACTCAGTGGTACTGATTCGTGGTGGAAGAGTAAAGGACTTGCCAGGTGTGCGTTATCACACCGTACGCGGCAGTCTGGATACTTCAGGCGTATCAGCCCGCAGACAGGGCCGGTCCAAATACGGTGCCAAGCGTCCTAAGTAAAGAATTAAGCAATAACTGGTTAACGGTTACGTCGATGTAAGTAAGGCTGTGTGTCTGCCGGGCAATAATGCTCGCAGGGAATCACAGATAATCCTGAATAGAGAAGAGGTGAGTCATGCCCAGAAGAAGAGTGGTTGCAAAACGTGAAGTTCTGCCTGATGCAAAATACGGAAGTAAGATCCTTGCCAAGTTTATGAACCATGTAATGGTTAATGGCAAAAAATCAGTCGCTGAAAAAATTGTTTACGGTGCCCTTGATGTTGTGAAAGGTTCAGCTGGCAATGATCCGCTGGAATCTTTTGAAAAAGCACTTGATGCTATTGCCCCCATGGTGGAGGTTAAATCCCGCCGGGTTGGTGGCGCAACCTATCAGGTTCCTGTCGAAGTGCGCGCCGAGCGCCGCAGTGCACTTGCTATGCGCTGGCTGGTTGAGCATGCACGTAAACGCGGTGAAAAATCAATGGCTTTGCGCTTGGCGGGAGAAATCTCCGATGCCGCTAATGGTCGTGGCAGCGCTGTCAAGAAACGTGAAGATGTGCATCGTATGGCTGAAGCCAACAAAGCTTTCTCGCATTATCGTTTCTAAATTTTTAATCACTTAACTTATTGAAGGTACGATCGTGGCCAGAAAAACCCCTTTGAGCCGGTATAGAAACATCGGCATTTGCGCTCACGTTGATGCGGGCAAAACAACCACTACTGAACGTGTGTTGTTTTATACCGGTGTGAACCACAAAATCGGCGAAGTTCATGATGGCGCTGCCACCATGGACTGGATGGAGCAGGAGCAGGAGCGTGGGATTACTATTACCTCTGCTGCTGTAACGTGTTTCTGGAAAGGGATGAACCAGCAGTATGAGGAGCATCGCGTCAATCTGATTGATACTCCCGGACACGTGGATTTCACTATCGAAGTTGAACGCTCTCTGCGCGTGCTCGACGGCGCTGTAGTAGTTCTATGTGCGTCTTCAGGTGTGCAACCGCAGACGGAAACGGTATGGCGTCAAGCCAACCGTTACGAAGTCCCGCGCGTGATCTTCGTGAACAAAATGGACCGTGCCGGTGCCGACTTTCTGCGCGTGGTCAAGCAGGTAAAAGACCGTCTGGGCGCGGTACCTATTCCGATGCAGATCGCTATCGGCGCTGAAGAAAATTTCAAAGGTGTGGTCGATCTGATCAAGATGAAAAGCATTATCTGGAGTGAGGCTGATCAGGGTGTCACCATGGAATATGCAGATATTCCCGCAGATTTGCAGGACTTATGCGACACATGGCGTGGAGTCATGGTTGAGGCAGCTGCCGAAGCCAATGATGAATACATGGATAAGTATCTGAACGACGGTGAACTGACCGAAGAAGAAGTCAAGAATGGTATTCGAATACGCACACTGGCCGGCGAAATTGTACCGACTTTCTGCGGTTCAGCATTTAAGAATAAGGGTGTTCAAGCGGTATTGGATGGGGTTGTAGACTATCTGCCATCACCAACAGAGGTTAAGGCAATTGAAGGCACTCTGGAAGACGGCACAATGGCGACCAGAGAGTCCGATGACAATGCGCCGTTTGCTGCATTGGCATTCAAGATTGCCACCGACCCATACGTGGGTACGTTGACATTCTTTCGTGTTTATTCCGGAATGTTGAATTCAGGCGATGCGGTTTATAACCCGATTAAGAGCAAGCGCGAGCGTATTGGTCGTATGGTGCAGATGCGCGCTAATAACCGTGACGAAATCAAACAGGTTCTTGCGGGTGATATTGCAGCGGCTATCGGCCTTAAAGACGTAACTACTGGTGAAACCCTGTGTGATCCTGATCATCTTATCACGCTGGAAAAAATGGATTTCCCAGATCCGGTTATCTCTGTAGCAGTGGAGCCAAAGACTAAAGCCGACCAGGAAAAAATGGGCGTGGCACTCGGTAAGCTGGCGCAGGAAGATCCTTCATTCCGCGTAGAGACAGATGAAGAATCAGGTCAGACTATTATTTCTGGAATGGGCGAGCTTCACCTGGATGTGCTGGTTGACCGTATGCGTCGCGAGTTTGGTGTAGAAGCCAACATTGGTAAGCCGCAAGTGGCCTACCGCGAAACGATCAAGAAAATGGTTGAAGTGGAAGGCAAGCACGTTAAGCAGTCTGGTGGCCGGGGTCAATACGGGCACTGCTGGTTGCGTCTGGAGCCACTACCTGCGGATGAAGAGTATCAGTTTGTCAATGAAATCGTAGGTGGTGCAATTCCAAGAGAATACATTCCTGCCATTGATAAAGGTGCTCAGGAACAGATGAAAAATGGTGTGCTGGCCGGTTATCCCTTGCTTGCCATGAAAGTAACTGTATTCGACGGCTCGTTCCATGATGTTGACTCCAGCGAGATGGCGTTCAAGATTGCTGGTTCCATGGCACTCAAGAAAGGCGCTTTGATGGCTGATGCTGCGCTTCTGGAGCCGATCATGAAGGTTGAAGTTGTAACCCCTGAAGAAAACATGGGCGACGTAATGGGTGACCTTAATCGTCGACGTGGCACTGTACAGGGTATGGATGACAGCGCCATGGGCAAGATAATTAATGCCGAAGTGCCGCTTTCTGAGATGTTTGGGTATGCAACAGATCTTCGTTCTGCAACGCAAGGACGAGCAACATACACGATGGAATTCCTTAAGTATGCTGAGGTTCCTTCCAGTATTGCCGAGAGCATTATCAGTAAAGGTAAAAACTAAGAATTCGGGTTTTGCGGGCCAGCCCTTCGGGCTGGCAGATTTGCAGATTCCAATAAATTAAAGTATTGAATGAGGTGTTATTGTGGCGAAGGGAAAATTCGAAAGAAAGAAACTGCATGTAAACGTAGGCACGATTGGTCACGTTGACCATGGTAAAACCACGCTGACGGCGGCATTGACGCGCGTTTGTGCGGAGCTTTACGGTGGAGAGGTTAGAGACTTTGCACAGATCGACAACGCCCCGGAAGAGCGCGAGCGCGGTATCACAATCAACACCTCTCACGTTGAGTATGATTCGGCTAATCGTCACTACGCCCACGTTGACTGCCCTGGTCACGCGGACTACGTAAAGAACATGATTACCGGAGCGGCGCAGATGGACGGCGCGATTCTGGTGGTATCAGCTGCAGATGGCCCCATGCCGCAGACGCGTGAGCACATTCTGCTGTCCCGTCAGGTAGGTGTTCCTTATATCGTTGTGTTCATGAACAAAGCGGACATGGTGGATGATGCGGAGCTGCTGGAGTTGGTGGAGATGGAAGTACGTGAGCTTTTGGATATGTACGACTTTCCGGGTGATGATACTCCGATTATTATTGGCTCTGCGCTCAAGGCGTTGGAAGGAGACACCTCTGATATCGGCATGCCCTCAGTTAAGAAGCTGGTTGATACGCTGGACAGCTATATCCCTGATCCGGTCCGTGATATTGAAAAGCCGTTCCTGCTGCCTATCGAAGACGTGTTCTCGATCTCTGGCCGTGGCACGGTAGTGACGGGTCGTATTGAGCGTGGTATCTGTAAAGTGGGTGATGAGATTGAGATTATTGGTCTTAAAGACACCACCAAGACCACCTGTACCGGTGTTGAGATGTTCCGTAAGCTGCTTGACGAAGGTCGTGCAGGCGAGAACGTGGGTGTGCTGCTGCGTGGCACTAAGCGTGAGGACATTGAGCGCGGTCAGGTGCTGGCTAAACCCGGTTCAATCACTCCACACACTAAGTTTGAAGGCGAAGTGTACATTCTGAGCAAAGAAGAAGGTGGTCGTCACACGCCATTTTTCAAAGGTTACCGTCCCCAGTTTTACTTCCGTACTACGGACGTGACCGGTGCGTGTGAGCTGCCAGAAGGTGTTGAGATGGTTATGCCTGGCGACAATATCAAGATGGTTGTCACGCTGATCAACCCGATTGCGATGGATGAAGGTCTGCGTTTCGCTATCCGTGAGGGTGGTCGTACTGTAGGCGCCGGCGTCGTCGCTAAGATCTTCGAGTAAATGTTTGTGGCTGCAATTCTTTCCTTGACAGGAGGGGGTTGCAACCTTAGAATCTCGCTTCCGTTTTTCCGGTAAAATTGGTGAAATTGGTCGCTTTAGTAACTGTTTAATTTTTAAAAGTTTTTTGGAGAACAGAGTAGATGCAAAGTCAGCGTATCAGAATCCGGCTCAAAGCCTTTGATCATCGGCTGATTGATCAGTCTACTCAGGAAATCGTAGATACAGCTAAAAGAACAGGCGCTCAAGTTCGCGGACCGATTCCGCTACCTACAGATAAAGAGCGTTTTACGATCCTGATTTCCCCGCATGTTAACAAGGACGCACGTGATCAATACGAAATCAGAACGCATAAGCGTTTGCTTGATATCGTAGAGCCCACTGAAAAAACCGTAGATGCCTTGATGAAACTCGATCTCGCAGCCGGTGTGGAAGTACAGATCAGCCTGGGATAAGGGTTCGCTCTTGTTTTAGTGTAATGCGTAAGCAGCCATAGCGGGTTTCAGCCCCGTACACGATGAGGTTTACATAATGTCGATTGGTTTAGTCGGTCGAAAAAGCGGTATGACACGCGTTTTCACTGAAACAGGTTTGTCTATACCGGTAACGGTTGTTGAGGTTCAGCCTAACAGGGTGACCCAGGTTAAAACAGCTGAAACAGACGGTTATTCTGCAATTCAAGTGACTACCGGTGAGCGTAAAGCTTCCCGCGTATCCAAAGCCCTTGCGGGTCATTTTGCCAAAGCAGGAACCGAGGCTGGAAATGGCCTGTGGGAATTCCGCGCTGACCAGAGCGAGCTTGTAGATCTTTCGTTGGGCAGCCAGTTGACCGTTGAACGGTTCACGGTTGGTCAGAAAGTCGATGTGACAGGTGAGTCCAAAGGTAAAGGTTTTGCCGGCACTATCAAACGCCACAATTTCAGCATGCAGGACGCTACCCACGGTAACTCGCTGTCGCACAGAGCGCCGGGTTCCATCGGTCAGTGTCAGACTCCAGGTCGCGTGTGGAAAGGCAAAAAGATGGCAGGTCATATGGGTAGTGCTCAGGTAACTACTCAGAGTCTGGAAATCGTCAGAGTCGATATAGAAAATAATCTGTTGTTGGTCAAGGGCGCTGTTCCAGGTGCTCCAGGCTCTAATGTCATAGTTCGTCCTTCCGTTAAATCAGCTGAGTTCAGGGGGTAAGCAATGGAATTAAGTATTGCGAAGCCCGGAAATCAGTCGGGTACAGAAAAAATATCAATTTCTGATGAGTCATTTGCGCTTGAGTTCAATGAGTCGCTGGTACATCAGACTGTAGTTACCTATCTTGCTGGCGCGCGACAGGGCACTGTTAAGCAGAAGACCCGGTCCGAAGTCAGTGGCGGTGGTCGCAAGCCATGGCGTCAAAAAGGTACTGGGCGCGCTCGTGCCGGTACTATCCGCAGCCCGATCTGGCGTACCGGCGGTGTAACTTTTGCTGCGCGTCCTCAGGATCACGGCAAAAAGTTGAATAAAAAAATGTATCGCGGTGCTATGCGCTGTATCCTCTCCGAGCTCATCAGGCAGGGCCGTTTGCTGGTAGTTGAAGATTTTGTTGTGGACACGCACAAAACGAAAACTCTGGCAGCCAGGCTGAAAGAGTTTTCGTTGGACAATGTACTGATAGTCGCAGATGAGATTGCAGAAAATCTTTATCTCGCTGCCCGTAATCTGCATAACGTAGATGTGCTGGATGCAGCAGGACTTGATCCAGTCAGCCTTATCGGCTTCGAGAAGGTACTGATCACAGTGCCCGCGCTCAAAAAAGTTGAGGAGATGCTGTCATGAACCAGGCAAGACTTTATTCCATTATTCTTGGTCCTCACGTGTCTGAAAAGACTGCAGTAATGAGCGAAAAATATAACCAGATGGCGTTTAAGGTTATAAATGATGCTACCAGACTGGAGATCAAAGAAGCTGTAGAAAAGCTGTTCAACGTTACTGTTGAAGATCTTCAAGTATTGAACGTTAAGGGTAAAACCAAGCGCACGTCGCGTGGAAAAATCCGAAAGAAATCAAACTGGAAAAAAGCTTATGTCAAACTTGGGCAAGGTCAGGAAATTGACTTCGTCGGCATGGCATAAGAGAGGATTGCGGTTATGGCAGTTGTAAAATGTAAACCTACCTCGCCAGGGCGCAGGTTCGTTGTTAAAATTGTTCGTCCTGAGCTGCACAAAGGTGCTCCTCACGGTCCTTTGCTGGCAAGCCAGTCCAAGACCGGTGGTCGCAACAATCTCGGCCGAATTACTCGACGTCATGCCGGTGGTGGTCATAAGCAGAAATACAGATTGGTCGATTTTCGACGCAACAAAGATGGCATACCTGCCAAAGTTGAGCACCTCGAATACGATCCTAATCGCACAGCCTCAATAGCATTGCTGTTGTACGCAGACGGTGAGCGCAGATATATCGTTGCTCCTGCCAAGGTCAACGTCGGCGATTCACTGCTGTCCGGTGATGATGCGCCAATTAAAACAGGAAATTGCCTGCCGCTGCGGAACATTCCGCTTGGTAGCACGATTCACTGTATTGAGATGAAGCCTGGCAAGGGTGCGCAGATAGCTCGCAGTGCTGGAACATCAGCGCAGTTGGTCGCCCGCGAAGGTAACTATGCAACGTTGCGTTTGCGTTCAGGCGAGATGCGCAAGATTCTTGTGGACTGCAAGGCAACGCTTGGTGAGGTTTCAAACTCCGAGCACAACCTGCGCTCACTCGGTAAAGCCGGTGCTGTGCGCTGGCGCGGAATACGCCCGACCGTCCGGGGTGTTGTAATGAACCCGGTAGATCACCCACATGGTGGTGGTGAAGGGCGTACCTCAGGTGGTCGACATCCAGTATCACCCTGGGGTCAGCCAACCAAAGGTTACAAAACCAGAACAAACAAGCGTACGTCTAATATGATCGTCCGCCGTAGAAATGCCAGCCGTTAAGGGCTGATACCAGAGGAATTTAAAGTGCCGCGTTCACTAAAAAAAGGTCCATTCATAGACCTTCATTTGATGAAAAAAGTGCAAACAGCGATGGAGAACAAGGATAAGCGTCCAATTAAGACATGGTCGCGTCGTTCAATGGTTTCTCCAGACATGATCGGCTTAACTATTGCTGTCCATAACGGTCGCCAGCATGTGCCTGTGTTTGTTTCTGAAGACATGGTCGGACACAAACTGGGCGAGTTTTCACTCACGCGCACCTATCGTGGACACGTGGCTGATAAGAAAGCCAAACGCTAACGGGGATTAAGAGATGGAAGTGGTAGCTAAATTAATAGGCGCGCGGCTCTCTGCTCAGAAAGCGAGACTGGTTGCTGATCAGATACGCGGAAAGGCAGTAGAAGAAGCCCTGCAACTGTTGTCCTTCAGTCCAAAGAAGGGCGCTGAAATTATTAAGAAAGTACTCAACTCTGCGATTGCAAATGCTGAGCACAATGAAGGCGCTGACGTAGATGAGTTGAAAGTTTCAACCATTTTTGTTGATGAAGGCACGACGATGAAGCGAATACGTCCCCGCGCAAAAGGCCGCGCAGACCGCATTTTCAAACGCTCTTGCCACATAACAGTCATAGTAGCCGATAAACAGGAGAAATAGGATGGGTCAGAAAGTACATCCAACAGGCATTCGGCTTGGGATAGTGAAGAAACACACATCAATATGGTTTGCCGAAGGCAAAAATTATGCTGAAAACCTGCTGGTTGACCTTCAGGTCCGAGCGTTCATAAGAAAGCGGCTGGCTGCAGCATCTGTATCTCGCGTTGAAATTGAGCGGCCTGCGCAGACTGCTCGGATCACAATTTTTACTGCCCGCCCAGGTATTGTAATTGGTAAAAAAGGTGAAGATGTTGAAGTGCTGAAAAATACATTGGCCGCGAAAATGGGCGTGCCCGTGCATATCAACATAGAAGAGATTCGCAAGCCTGATCTGGATGCACAGCTGGTGGCAGATAATGTTGCCCAGCAGTTGGAAAAGCGTGTAATGTTCCGCCGCGCAATGAAGCGTGTGGTACAGAATGCGATGCGCCAGGGCGCAGAGGGTATCAAGGTACAAGTCGGTGGACGTTTAGGCGGTGCAGAAATTGCTCGCTCTGAATGGTATAGAGAAGGTCGCGTGCCTTTGCACACGCTGCGAGCTGATATTGATTACGCAACGTCTGAAGCGAGCACTACCTATGGCTTGATCGGCGTCAAGGTCTGGATCTTCAAAGGTGAAGTTCTGAATCTGCATGAAGCCGTTACGGCGCCACAGAAAACGTCTAAGTAGAGGATAGGCTCGATGTTACAACCTAAGCGTACAAAATTTCGCAAGATGATGAAGGGTCGTAACCGCGGCCTGTCACATCGTGGCAGCAATGTGGATTTTGGTGAATTCGGTCTGAAGGCAATCTCACGAGGCCGGTTGACTGCGCGCCAGATCGAAGCTGCACGACGAGCAATGACACGTCACGTAAAACGTGGTGGAAAAATCTGGATTCGCGTGTTTCCTGATAAGCCAATTACTCAAAAGCCTCTCGAAGTTCGTCAGGGTAAAGGTAAGGGCAGCGTCGAATACTGGGTCGCTCTCATTCAGCCGGGCCGCGTAATGTTTGAAATTGAAGGGGTCGATGAAGCATTGGCGCGTGAAGCCTTTGCGCTTGCGTCAGCCAAGCTTCCATTTGAAACCACTTTTGTTAAACGGACGGTGATGTAATGAAAGCAAGTGAGTTGCGGGACAAACCCGTATCGGAACTGAAGGAACAATTGAACACCCTGTATAAGGAACAGTTCAATATCAGAATTCAGAAGAATACCGGCCAGTTAGGCCAGGTTCATTTGGTAGCGGCGCTCCGAAAAGACATCGCCCGAGTGAAGACCATCATTACAGAAAAAGAGAAAAGTGGATCTTAATTATGTCGCTTAGTGAAGGTAATGTGGAAAAGACCGGACGAATTGTGTCTGGCAGAGTAGTAAGCACTAAAATGGATAAATCCATTGTTGTGCTTATAGAGAGACGTGTTAAGCACCCTGTGTACGGAAAGTACATTACTCGATCTTCGAAGATTCACGCGCATGACGCTGAGAATGAATGTCGCGAAGGTGATGCAGTGACTGTTAAGGAAGTCAGACCGATCTCCAAGACTAAGACCTGGGCGCTGGTGTCTATTGATGTACGGGCAACTCAGATCTAACGATTACAGTTTAAATTTAGTTTTGGCCCTGTGGCCATTGTTGCATACGCAGCAATCAAGTAAAGGTTCGGAGAGAATCGATGATTCAAGTACAGTCGTATCTGGATGTGGCCGACAACAGTGGCGCAAAGCGAGTGATGTGCATCAAGGTGCTGGGCGGTTCACATCGTCGTTATGCACGTATTGGTGATGTCATAAAAGTGACAGTAAAAGAAGCGATTCCACGCGGTAAGGTCAAAAAAGGCCAGGTGCTCTCGGCTCTGGTTGTGCGTACCAAAAAAGGCGTGCGTCGTGGTGATGGTTCATTGATCAAGTTCGATGACAACGCAGCGATTCTGCTGAATAATCAGCAGGCTCCTATCGGAACTCGTGTATTCGGGCCGGTAACTCGTGAGCTTCGTACTGAGAAATTTATGCGAATTATTTCCCTCGCACCAGAAGTACTATAGACAGAGATTTGAGGCCGCGGATATGCGTAAGATCAAGTGTAATGATGAAGTGATTGTTATCACCGGAAGAGACAAGGGTAAGCGCGGAACCGTTACTCGTCTGGTCGGTGATACCAAGGTGGTCGTGTCAGGAATAAACATTGTTAAGCGACATACGAAACCCAACCCTAATGCAAGTCAGGCTGGTGGAATCGTAGAGAAAGAAGCTGCATTGGATATATCAAACGTTGCTATTTTTAATGCAGAATCTAAAAAAGCTGATCGAGTTGGCTTTAAGATTCTGGAAGATGGCAAAAAGAAGCGGGTTTTTAAATCCACTAACCAAGAAATTGATTAACAGAAATTCAGGTTGCCAAAATGGCTCAGTTGAAAGAATTCTACAAGAAAGAAGTAATACCGGCTCTGACTAAACAGTTCGCGTACGATAACCCTATGCGTGTTCCAAAAGTCACCAAGGTCGTTTTGAATATGGGTGTTGGTGAAGCAGTTGGTGACAAGAAGTTGCTCGACAACGCGGTTGCCGAACTTGCGCTGATCAGTGGTCAACGACCAGTGATTACCAAGGCGCGGAAATCAATCGCCGGATTCAAAATTCGTGCTGGCTGGCCAATTGGCTGCAAAGTTACTTTGCGCGGCGAGCGTATGTACGAATTTCTGGAACGGCTCGTTGGCATCGCTATTCCTCGTATACGCGACTTCCGTGGGCTTAGTCCTAAGGCATTCGATGGTCGCGGAAATTTTGCGATGGGCGTGACTGAGCAGTTTATATTCCCTGAGATCGAATACGACAAGGTTGATAAAATGCGTGGTCTTGATATCACTATTGCCACGACTGCACGCACAGATGAAGAAGCTCGTGCGCTGTTAAGTGCATTGCATTTCCCGTTTAAGGGTGCTGCAAAACCAGACGCTAAGGAGTCCTAAAATGGCTAAAACCTCGATGATTGCACGTGAGGAAAAGCGCACCCGCACGGTAGCAAAGTATGCCGTAAAGCGCGCTGCGTTGAAGGCAATACTCAGCAGCACTACTGCCAGTGACGAAGAAAAATGGGAAGCGCAGATCAAGTTCCAGAAGTTGCCAAGAGATTCGAGCCCGGTGCGTCAAGTGAGACGTTGCAGAATTACCGGACGACCACATGGCGTGTATCGAAAATTCGGAATGTGCCGACACAAGCTGCGTGAAGCCGCTATGCGCGGGGATGTTCCCGGATTGACTAAGGCAAGCTGGTAAGCTGGAGCAAATAACATGAGTATGTCAGACCCTATTGCAGATTTGTTAACGCGGATCAGAAATGCCCAGATGGCTAAGCTGCCAGTTGTTGCAGCGCCGTCATCTAAAATCAAACTGGCTATTTGTCGCGTGTTGCAGGATGAAGGTTACATCAGTTCATATTCAACTGAGGAGGAGGGCAGCAAAACTACTCTCACCATCGACCTTAAATATTACGAAGGTAAGCCGGTTGTAGAAGAGATCAAGCGTGCCAGCCGTCCAGGTCGACGTGTTTATAAAGGAACACAGGATCTGCCAATCAACCGTAAAGGTCTTGGCATCGTTATTGTTTCAACAAACAAAGGTCTGATGACTGACAAGCAGGCCCGTGCCGCCGGAATCGGCGGAGAAGTCCTGTGTACAGTATTCTGATACAAAAGTCGTAACCCAGAGTTGAGAGCAAGAATATGTCCAGAGTAGCAAGTAATCCGGTAGCCCTGCCCAAAGGGGTTGAGGCCACTATAACGGATAGTGAATTTTCCGTTAAAGGCGGTAAAGGCAATCTTAATCTGATGCTGCACAAATCAGTACAGATTAGTAGAGATGGCGATACATTGCGGGTTTCTGCCCGAGATGAATCCCGGCAGGCTGATGCGCTGGCTGGAACATTCCGGGCACTGATTAATAATATGGTGCGTGGAGTCAGTCAGGGCTTTCAAAAGAAATTGCTGCTACAGGGCGTAGGCTATCGGGCAAAAGTACAGGGAAGCGTGCTGAATATTACTGTCGGGTACTCTCATCCTATAGATTTTAATGTACCTGCCGGCGTCACTGCAGAGACACCTACACAGACAGAAATTATTTTGTCAGGTGCCGATAAACAACTGATAGGTGAAGTTGCAGCAAAGATACGGGAGTTTCGTCCGCCAGAGCCTTATAAAGGCAAAGGCATTCGATACGCTGATGAAAACGTGTATAGAAAAGAAGCTAAGAAGAAATAGGGCTTGATACTATGAATGTTAAGAAAGAAGCTCGACTGCGCCGTGCGAGAAGAACCAGGGCGAAGATTAGTGAACTGGGTGTGAATCGTCTGTGTGTATACCGCACTCCGCGTCATATTTATGCTCAAGTAATTTCACCGGCAGGCAACGAAGTGCTCGCCAGTGCATCCACTTTAGATAAGAGTCTGAAAGGCTCTGCTACCGGTAATATTACGGCGGCAACCACGATTGGCGCTCTTATTGCCGAGCGAGCGAAAGCCGCTGGGGTCAGTAAAGTAGCGTTTGACCGATCTGGTTATAACTACCATGGCCGTGTAAAGGCTCTGGCTGATGCCGCACGTGAAGGCGGTCTGGAATTTTAAAGGTTTTTAGCGATGGCGTTTAGAGAAGACTCAAAGAAAAACGAAGAAGGTTTACAGGAGAAGTTGATCCAGGTAAACCGCGTTGCCAAAGTGGTAAAGGGAGGGCGAATCTTCGCCTTTACAGCCTTGACTGCAGTTGGTGATGGTAATGGTCGAGTTGGTTTCGGTCGCGGTAAAGCCCGAGAAGTGCCGCTGGCTATCCAGAAAGCAATGGAAGCAGCACGACGCAACATGATCAGCGTTTCTCTTGATGGCAACACACTGGAATATCCGGTGCGCGCCCATCACGGCGCTTCGAAGATTTATATGCAGCCAGCATCTGAAGGTACTGGTATCATCGCGGGCGGCGCAATGCGTGCGGTTCTCGAACTTGCCGGTGTACAGAATGTACTGGCCAAGTGCTATGGATCAACAAATCCGGTGAACGTTGTAAACGCAACATTCAAAGGCCTGAAGTACATGCGTTCAGCTGAGAGTATTGCAGCTAAGCGCGGAAAAACACTTGAAGAGATTGCAGGTTAGCAGCTATGGCCACAAAAAAGGCAAAACAGGCAAAACAGGTAAAAATTACCCTCGTACGCAGCCCAATCGGAAGAATTCCGAAACACAAACAGTGTCTTACTGGTCTGGGTTTACGTCGGATGCATCAAAGCGTTGAAGTGCTTGATTCCCCCGAAGTGCGTGGCATGATTAATAAAGTTCGCTATATGTTGACAGTAGAAGGCGAGGAATAAGACATGCATTTGAATACCTTAAGTCCTGCTCCCGGCAGCACTAAACCACGCCGTCGTGTTGGCCGTGGCATCGGCAGCGGTCTCGGCAAAACCTGTGGTACCGGACACAAGGGACAGAAGTCTCGCAGTGGTGGCACCATTCGACCCGGATTCGAAGGCGGACAGATGCCCATACAGCGTCGTTTGCCAAAATTTGGATTTACCTCACGTATCGGTCGTCTGACAGCTGAAGTACGCACCAGCGAGTTACTGTCTCTGAATGTAGACGTGATTGATATTATCGCGCTGCGTAACGCAAACCTGATCACTAAAGGTATTACTCGTGTGAAAGTAATGCTCTCAGGTGATGTGACCAAAGCAGTAACAGTTGACGGATTGAGAGTGACCAAAGGTGCTCGCGCGGCGATTGAATCTGCTGGCGGCAAGGTTATCGATCTGGTGATTCCTGCCTATGCCGGCAAGAAAAAAACCAAAAAAGTACGCACTGAAGGCTGATTAAAAAGTAATGGCAAAACGACCTGATAGTACTCCGGAAGGAATAGGCGCTGGTTTAGGCGAGTTGAAATCTCGTTTGTTATTCCTGTTGTTCGCCATATTCGTCTACCGTGTAGGAACCCATATACCAGTTCCTGGCATTGACCCTAACCAGCTGGCCAATCTGTTTGGTCAGAATGAAGGGACATTCCTCGGTCTGTTCAATATGTTCTCCGGCGGCGCTCTTGAGCGTATGAGTATTGTGGCGCTGGGCATTATGCCTTATATCTCTGCGTCCATTATCATGCAGTTGTTGACCGCAGTTAGTCCACATCTGGAACAATTGAAAAAGGAAGGTGAGTCCGGTCGCCGCAAGATTACCCAGTATACGCGTTACGGTGCGCTAGCACTGGCGACGGTTCAAGGCACAGGCATGGCAGTAGGCCTGCTGGCGCCAATGGCCTACAACCCGGGGCTTGCATTTACATTGACTGCGATAATTTCGCTGGTAACAGGGGCCATGTTCCTGATGTGGCTGGGCGAGCAAATTACCGAGCGTGGCGTTGGTAACGGAATTTCAATGCTGATTTTTGCCGGTATCGTGGCGGGATTACCTGGTGCAATTGGCAACTCGCTGACCCAGGCATACGAAGGTCAGATAAGTGGTTTGCTGCTGTTCGTCGTCGTGTTGCTGGCAATTGCTGTTATTGCAGCTATCGTATTTATTGAAAGAGGCCAGCGCAGAATCACTGTGAATTACGCGAAACGGCAACAGGGCAATAAGCTCTATGCCGCTCAATCGAGTCATCTGCCGTTGAAAGTGAATATGGCTGGCGTTATACCTGCGATTTTCGCTAGCAGTATCTTGCTGTTTCCAGCCTCGCTGGGACAGTGGTTCGGCCAGTCAGAGGGTGCTGAGTGGTTACAGGATCTGGCCTTGATGATCGGGCCAGGACAGCCGCTCTACATAATAATATTTAGCGCAATGATTATATTCTTCTGCTTCTTCTACACGGCATTGGTGTTTAACCCCCGTGACGTTGCAGACAACCTGAAAAGATCGGGTGCGTTTATTCCTGGAATTCGTCCGGGTGAGCAGACTGCAAAATACATTGATTCGGTGTTGACTCGTTTGACCATGTTCGGTGCTATCTACATCACGATCGTGTGTCTGCTACCAAATTTCGTCCAGATGCTGGCCAATGTGCCATTTAATCTGGGTGGTACCGCACTCTTGATCGTAGTTGTTGTGAGTATGGATTTTATGTCGCAAGTGCAGTCACATCTGATGTCTCACCAGTACGAGTCGCTGATGAAGAAGTCAAATTTAAGCAGTTTTGGTCGTGGCGGTCTGTAAGCATCGACTGTTGGTTCCCGGTTGTATGCCGGCTCGGATTTAGATGGTGCAGCACTGGCCAGTAGAACATTGGAGAATTGAAGTGAAAGTTAGAACATCTGTAAAGAAAATTTGCCGCAAATGCAAAGTAATCAAACGAAATCGCGTGGTCCGTGTTATTTGCGAGGCGGAACCGCGACATAAACAGCGCCAGGGTTGATTTTAACTCGTTCAGGGTTTATCCTTTGCGCCCCTTAATTTTAGCTCGCTGAGCAATACTCAGCACCTTGGGCTGGTAAGAATTTTATAAGAGTGGAGTAACTATATGGCACGTATTGCCGGTGTCAACATACCAGATAATAAACATCTTGTTATTTCTCTGGGCTACATCTTCGGTGTTGGTGCGACGAGAGCCAAGGCTATCTGTGAGAAGTCTGGAATTGCGCCAAGTACCAAAACCAGCACGCTGAACCCCGAGCAACTGGATATTATCCGTGCTGAGGTTGGTAAGTTCATCGTAGAAGGTGACCTGCGTCGTGAGTTGTCCATGAGCATTAAACGACTGATGGATCTGGGATGTTTCCGTGGCATACGTCATCGTCGCTCATTGCCGGTTCGTGGTCAGCGAACCAAGACCAATGCCCGGACTCGTAAGGGCCCACGTAAGCCAATACGTAAATAATACTCAAGGTTAGAACAGCAGCTTTAATTTTTCAGGAATAAGATATGGCAAAGCCAGCAGCTAAGACAACGAAGAAAAAAGCCCGCAAGGCCGTAATGGATGGAATAGCTTTTATCCATGCTTCGTTCAATAACACGATTGTTACTATTACTGACCGTCAAGGTAATGCACTTAGCTGGGCAACCTCGGGTGGATCAGGATTCCGCGGATCGCGTAAAAGTACGCCATTTGCGGCCCAGGTAGCAGCAGAGCGTGCAGGTAAAGCCGCTATAGAATTGTACGGACTGAAAAACCTTGACGTGAAGGTCAATGGACCAGGACCAGGACGTGAGTCGGCAGTACGGGCTCTAAATGGTTGCGGACTTAAGGTCAGCAATATTACCGACGTAACGCCAATGCCACACAACGGTTGCCGCCCTCCCAAGAAGCGTCGTGTTTGATCCGATGCGAGCTGTTCTGCAGTTCGCATGCAGGGCCAGACAGAAAATGTTTCAGCAGGGTTGCAAGATCAAGGTTTGAATAAGTAATTAAGCGCTTATCTCCACAGATAAGAACACAGGAGACAACATATGGCCCGTTATTTAGGCCCGAAATGCAAGCTCGCACGACGTGAAGGAACGGACTTGTTCCTGAAAAGCGGCGTACGTTCTTTGGAGAGTAAGTGTAAGGTAGAAACCAGCCCAGGACAGCATGGTCTGCGTCGAGGACGACTTTCTGACTATGGCGTGCAGCTGCGTGAAAAGCAAAAAGTTCGCCGCATGTATGGCATTCTTGAACGTCAGTTCAGTGGCTACTACAAAGAAGCCGCCCGCCAGAAGGGTGCGACAGGTGAGAACCTGCTGCAATTGCTGGAGTCTCGTTTGGATAACGTTGTCTATCGTATGGGATTCGGATCGACCAGATCGGAATCGCGTCAATTAGTGGTTCACAAGTCTGTTGTGGTCAACGGTGATGTTGTGAATGTCCCTTCATACCAGGTTTCACCCGGCGACGTAGTCGCAATTCGTTCAAAAGCCAAAGAGCAGTTGCGCATTAAAGCGGCTCTGGACCTGGCCTCACAACGCACTCCGGTTGAATGGATTCAGGTAAATACTGAAAAGATGGAAGGACTATTCAACCGCAAGCCTGATCGTGGTGATTTATCGCCTGATATAAACGAAAACTTGATTGTTGAGCTTTACTCCAAGTAGTAAAAACAGGCTAAAAGTGTGAAGGGTGATTCCATGCAGATTTCATTGTCGGATTTTTTAACGCCACAATTGATAAAGGTTGAAGAGTATGACAAATACCACTCAAAGGTGGTATTGGAGCCTCTTGAGCGAGGCTTTGGTCATACTCTGGGAAATGCATTAAGACGTATTCTGCTGTCTTCTATGCCAGGTTGTGCAATTGAAGAAGTAGAGATTGATGGCGTTGTTCATGAGTACAGCGCCATTGAAGGCGTACAGGAAGACGTTATCGAAATATTGCTGAACCTGAAGGGGGTGGCGGTAACATTGAATGGTCAGGATCAGGCGGTTATTTCATTGAGCGCTAAAGGCGCCGGTGTTGTTACAGCTGGTGATATTATTACTGACCACAATGTTGAAATTGTTAACCCTGACCATGTAATTGCAAACCTTAATAGTTCAGGTGCATTGAATATGCGCATGACAGTTCGTAAAGGGCGCGGTTATTCTCCTGCCGACACACGCGTGAGCAGCGATGACGAAACCCGAGCAGTTGGCAAACTGTTTTTGGATGCGTCGTACAGTCCTGTGGTTATGGTCGCTTACTCTGTGGAAAGTACGCGCGTTGAACAGCGTACTGACTTGGACAAGCTGATTATTGATCTGCGTACTAATGGCACTATGGATCCTGAAGAGGCGATACGTCGTGCGGCGACGATTCTGCAACATCAGCTGGCCGTTTTCGTAGACCTTCAAAGTCAGGTAACTGCGATTCCTGACGAGCCAGAAGATGAAATTGATCCAATCCTGCTGCGTCCGGTGGATGATCTGGAACTCACAGTACGATCAGCAAATTGTTTAAAGGCAGAAGACATATATTATATTGGCGATCTTATTCAACGCACTGAAGTTGAGTTGCTGAAGACGCCAAATCTGGGCAAAAAATCGCTAACGGAAATCAAAGATGTACTGGCAACCAGGGGACTATCTCTGGGCTTAAGGCTGGAAAACTGGCCACCAGCCAGCTTGCGTTCAGACGACCGGAACTGAAACAAAGCCGGCGGACTCCGGTGTCTGTCGGCAATGAGTCAATAAGCGAATTTTGAAGGTTTAAATGTAGATTTACCAAGCGCTGATACTAAAAGCAGTGCTCTGAACAGGAATTAGAAGATATGCGTCATCGTCTGAGTGGGCGTCAACTTAATCGCAACAGTGCTCATCGTAAAGCAATGTTTCGCAATATGACTGTGTCTCTGGTTGAGCACGAGATTATCAAAACTACGGTCGCCAAAGCTAAAGAGCTGCGCACAGTTGCCGAGCCTTTGATCACTCTTGCAAAGCAGGACAGCGTTGCTAATCGACGCCTTGCATTTAACCGTCTGCGTGATAAAGCCACAGTGGGCAAGCTGTTCACTGATCTAGGCCCGCGCTACGAAAGCCGTCCCGGTGGTTATATCCGTATACTGAAGTGTGGATTGCGCAGTGGTGATAAAGCACCTATGGCTTATGTTGAACTGGTAGATCGTCCAGCAGGAGTCGCTGACGAGAGCGAAAACAACGCAGACTGATTAGTTCAGCGTTTCAAAATTTTCATCATTGATGAAATTCTTCGAGAAAGCCGGGTCTGACTCGGCTTTCTCGTTTTTGATTTTCGCAGTTTTTTCAGGTTGTCTATGAGGAAACGTTCATGATCAATTCCTTTCATCCGCCCATGCGCGCATTAATGGGGCCAGGCCCCTCAGATGTCAGCCCTCGCGTGCTTGCGGCGCTTTCCCGGCCAACCATAGGTCACCTCGATCCCGAGTTCATCCGGATGATGGATGAGATCAAGAGTCTGCTGCAATATGCATTCAAGACCTCAAATGAGCTGACTCTGCCGGTGTCCGCACCTGGTTCAGCAGGGATGGAAGCAGCTTTTGTTAATCTCCTGGAATCCGGTGATAAAGTTATAGTCTGCCAGAACGGTGTGTTTGGCGCTCGAATGAAAGAGAACGTTGAGCGCTGTGGTGCAACGCCGATACTGGTTACCGACCTCTGGGGAAGCTGTATCGATCTGCACAAGGTAGAAGACGCACTGCGCGCAAATCCAGAGGCAAGTGTGCTGGCCTTTGTACATGCGGAAACATCCACCGGTGTCCGCAGCGATGCCCAGGGTTTATGTGCGCTGGCCAGGCAGTATGACTGCCTGAGTCTGGTCGATGCAGTGACCTCTCTGGCAGGTATTGAGCTTGATGTGGACGGCTGGGGTATAGACGCTATTTACTCGGGCACACAGAAATGTCTGTCCTGCGTACCGGGTCTCTCTCCAGTCAGTTTTAGTCCACGAGCGGTAGAAAGGATCAAAGCGCGGACACACAAAGTGCAGAGCTGGTTTCTGGATATGAATCTGATCATGGATTACTGGGGTGGCAGCACGCGACGCAGTTATCATCATACAGCTCCGGTTAATTGTTTATATGCGCTGCATGAATCATTGCTGATGCTCAAAGAAGAAGGGCTGGAGAGCAGCTGGCAACGTCACGCGGATAATTATCGCGCCCTTGTTGCGGGTATTGAAGCCATGGGCCTGCATTTTATTGTCGAAACTGAGTACCGCTTGCCACAGTTAAATGCAGTTAGTGTTCCAGCCGGAATAGACGAGGCGGCAGTGCGTGCGCAATTGCTGCAGCATTATGATCTTGAAATTGGTGCCGGACTGGGTTCTCTGTCAGGAAAAATCTGGCGTATCGGTCTGATGGGTTC
>JBDNGQ010000066.1:0-1546 GCA_041689205.1 Pseudohongiellaceae bacterium
AAAGATTGTTGATAGATTTGGTGGGCCGAAAGAAAAAGCCGAGCCCGCCGAAGACCTGGGGCAGCGCCAAACCGCTGCAATATGAGTAGAGATATATCTTAAACCAGGCAGGAATTTGTCTGGACTTGGGGGTCCACTTTACTGTGATCTAGTCGATTGTTTATTTCAAGACTTTGATATTTAAACCAAATTGATCATTAGCTACTTTACTGTATAATCAATTCGACTAAAACACTCAATATTCGGATTGGGTTGGCACATCATTAATGGCCAAAAAAAATATGAAGTTACCGCAGCTATGAAATCAGACAGGTACAGTGAATATTGTCTGCAGCATGCAAATGAGTTCCGGGATGAACTGAGAGACGAGGCATCACTGGCATTATCTGGCTGGTTTGGTAAAGCAGCCGGTTTATTGCTTATTGTTATTTCTGTGATGACTTACGGACGACTGAATGCCCTCAACAGCCCCTATGCTGTTAACACCCTTTTCACATACGCCGTCCCTGTTCTCTTACTTCTGTTATTCCCTGTTATTACTTTAATCTATTCCAGGTTTGAAAAGTTCTCTCCTGCTATTCTCGATATTATCTGTCTTAGTACTATTTTGGGATTCTGTCTTACCCTTCAGTATGTATTCGCGCAGGATTTAACGTTGCTTGAGCAATCAAGGCTGTACATGGAATTATCTGGCCAGATCAATTTTACTATTTTGATGACTACCGCGTTTTCTTATCACTCCTCGTTCAGGCTTACTTTTATTAGAAATTTAGTTTTCACCCTGGTCTGTGCATTTTTTCTATTTACAATCAATCCTGAGTTTCTGCAACTGAATAGCCTGCAGGTCATTGAAGGATTTATGGCGGGAATTATCTTCAGCTGGATTTTCTTTCTGCGGATACAGACACGCTTCTACTACAAATCCATTGACGCTGACACCCGCCAGCACCTCTATAAGCAGTTGTCTAAACTGGTCTACCCTCACCAGCTTGCGATGATAAAAGCTGGCGAGCAACTTGAAGACACCATGCCTGTAGACAGAGGCAGGGCGATTATCAATGTTTTCGATATTCAAAAATCCAGTGATATCAGGCACGAAAAAACCAAAACTTTTCTGCTGGATATATTTCGTGCTTTTTCGCAGATCTGCATGATGGGATACCAGCACAACCCCTTAAAATCGAGAGCATTTCGACTTAAAGAAACCGGTGATGGTTTTATCAGCTCGATTGGCTACCCCTTCCTCACGGACCATACCGATTCACTGGCTGACCATGCAATCGAGACAGCACTGATCATGCTTAGAGCGTTTAACTCTGAAGTTATTAAGTTTAACTACGCGACACCGATCAAGGCATCAATGGGAATGGCCTTTAATGCTGTACAGGGAACCTTCCAAAGCAGTGAGTTATAACCGAATCTGGTGTTTAAGCAGTTGAAAAAAAGCGGCGTATCTGGTTGATTTGTTGTTACCACACACCAAACCAACCTGAGGAGATACACCGCCGTGGATAAGAATAATATTGTTGAGCTCGCAGGTCGAGAG
>JBDNGQ010000067.1:0-43711 GCA_041689205.1 Pseudohongiellaceae bacterium
AGTAAGTCTGCATCCAGTTGCCAAAATTAAACAGGTAGTTTAAGGTACAGCCCTCATCGAATACTGGTGCTCAGTTACGAGTTTAGTTAAGTGTTCAGTCAGCGTTCAGGATGAGCTGCTAAGATGATTTCAGCATCAATCAGATATCAGGATCCACTGATCGACACATCAAATGGAATTAATAGCACAAATGCGGGTCCATTACAGTCCCGCCTGTAGTAATCTTGAAGTAATCTGATGGCACAAAGAATGTGCAGGAGTAGTT
The DNA here is from genome assembly GCA_041689205.1 of Pseudohongiellaceae bacterium. Lineage (GTDB taxonomy): Bacteria > Pseudomonadota > Gammaproteobacteria > Pseudomonadales > Pseudohongiellaceae > JAVVEG01. The sequence goes on from JBDNGQ010000067.1 coordinate 266, forward strand.
TAATGAAAAAGTCAGCTCTGTTATTCAATACGGTAATCGCCGCTCTTATAAGCACCAGTGTATTCTCGATGGGTGCCCTTGCAGAAGACAGTTCGAATGATGGGATGACATTGAGCGATGGTATTTACACGGCTGAGCAAGCAGTTGCGGGCAAGCCTCTGTTTGAGCAGAACTGCTCAGCCTGCCATAATGCTGACTTCTACAAGACCACACTGAACAGCTACAACGGCCAGCCATTACTGTATATGTTTGAATCTATTATGGCGGGAATGCCTGCGGATAAGCCGGGTACACTGATGGATAACGAATACGAGAATATCCTTGCGCACATCTTCGAGCTGGTTGGTTTCCCGGCGGGCGAGCAGCGCCTGACTTATGCTGGCGACACCATGAAGAACACCAAAGTGGTTCGCGCACCTTAATATAGAACTGGAACTACTGGCTTGACCTGCCTCGGCGAAAGGGCAGGCCAGGCATCAGCGCGATGCATCTTCATCAACAGAAATTGTCGGCCCATCCTCCCCACAGCCGCGTAAAATCACCACGATCCGATTGCTGTCGCGGGTGTTTAACCGCAGGTCGTATTTGTCTGCAATAGTGCGCCAGTGTTGGGCATATTCACATTGAAACGCTTCGCGCGGCAGATACCTGCTCGGTCCATTATCAGCTTTGCGCCGTGACTCCCGGCGCTCAACCATAATCAGATTCATCGGGTCATTGGCAAATTCAAATTTTTTGCCCGGCGGCCAGCGATCGCCTCCCTGATTGTGCGCATAACGACGAGGAATAATATGATCCAATTCGAGCTGGTTGGCGACCTTGAAACGGTTACCGGTATATTCATCTATCCAACTGCCGGTTCTTACCTCACACTCCCGAGGATTGGTAAAACTGACAGTTTCCCGGCTGGTTAATACCAGAATGGTCTGGCGGATACTGCGGCAATTACTGCTGTTACCTTCAAACAGAGGCCAGTCGGTCTCATTATAAAATCGGTCACGGGTGGTCGGATCGAAGAAAAAGCTGTCGCGATTGCCGCGGGTGAAGGTATCGGGTTCCGAACAATTGCTCATATGACAATGATAGGATGCGCCGCTCTCATCATAGTGCCCGCCATTGTCATCCAAAGGGCCAGGGTGCGCCATCAGAAGCCCGGGAAGCAGCGACAGACTTAATGTCACAAGCCACTTCAGGGCATCAGGGACAAGGCGCATTTGTTCAGTCATGGTTGTATACCTCATCATTCAAAAAGCATGGACAGATCTATGGCTGTGCAATTCTTGGTTAAAGCGCCAATTGATATGTAGTCTACTCCGGTTTCGGCAATTGGAATCAGGGTGCTGGTATTGATACCTCCAGACGCTTCCAGTTTTGCCCGGCCCGCTGTGATAGCAACCGCCTCGCACAATAAACCCAGTGCGAAATTATCCAGCATGATGGTATCTGCTCCGATATCCAGAGCTTCCTGCAATTGCTCCAGGTTTTCAACTTCAACCTCAACCGGCTTGTGTGGATGCAGCGTTCTGGCCCTGGTGACGGCTGCAGTGATTGAGCCACACGCATTTATATGATTTTCCTTGATCAGGAAAGCGTCATACAAGCCCATCCGATGGTTAAAACAACCACCAGTCAGTACTGCATATTTTTGCGCGGTACGCAGTCCCGGAATGGTTTTGCGCGTGTCCAGCAGACGGACTTCAGTATGCGCAACCTGTTGGGCATAGTGTCGACTTAGGGTCGCAGTGCCGGATAGGGTCTGCAGAAAATTCAGCATACTACGTTCCGCACTGAGCAGAGATCGGGCGCTTCCCTGATAGCTGGCTATTTTTTGATCCGCGCCAAGCAGATCGCCGTCAGCGGCATGCCAGTAAATGCTTATTTGATCGTCCAGTTGCCTGATCACTTCATCAGCCCATGGAGTGCCGCATAATACGGCGGTTTCGCGACAGAATATATGTGCGATCGCCTGTGTGTCCGGAGCAATCAACTGAGCGCTGATATCGCCGTCACCCAGATCTTCCTGCAGGGCACGTTCAACGGTTGTAGAGAGATCGGCGGGCAGTCTGACGCGGGTCATCAACAGCTATTCCTTGTGTATTTATTAGTTCCAGTTCACTTTCAAGGGACGTAACGCAGCGTTAGCGCATCGCCACGCTGGCTGAACTCGATATGGCGCAGTGCACTCATGCCAAGCAGGGCCTCATCACCACTCATTGCTGGGTTGATGCTGGCACGGACATCCTCAAGGATAATGTCTCCCAGACGCAGTTCGTTGATGATCGTGCTGTAGACGGTTACAGTACCGTTCGCCGTCATTGCCTGCATGGCCAGACCAGGCTGCAGTCCGGCACGCACGGCCAGTTGTTCAGAAAGCACAACATCGGTAGCACCGGTATCCAACAGAAAAACTGTGCGTGCATCGTTAATCAGTCCATTGAATACATAATGCCCCTGACGATTGCGCTGCAGCTGCAGTTCGTACACGCCATCAGCATCTATTCGAGTTACCGGTTGCTGATTCGGGTTCTCCTGCTTCCCCAGCCAGTTGTCAAAAAACATTGTCAGCAGGACTATGCCCATCACAAAACTAATAACCAGCATCGACAGACCGGCCGGTCTGCCTGCATTAGAGGGATCTCTTTGCGTCATGTATTGCAGGGTCTGCCTGCCCGGAATAGTGTTATACTCGGCTCTAACTTTACCACAGGAGACGAGGTAATTTCTTGATTCATGCGCACCGCCTGAGCCTGGCCCAACAATTGGATTCGCCCAACTGCAGCGAGCGTCCACAGGGGCAGAAAATTGACCTGCTGGTTATTCATAGCATCAGCCTGCCGCCCGGTCAGTATGGAGGCCCCTATATAGATGATTTTTTTTGTAACCAGCTGCGCATTGATGACCATCCCTATTTCCAGGGAATCGCTGAATTACATGTTTCCGCGCACGTACTGATTCGTCGCAGTGGTGAACTTCATCAATACGTACCCTTTAATAAAAAAGCCTGGCATGCCGGCGTTTCAAGCTTCTGCGGCGTCAGCAACTGCAATGACTATTCTATAGGGATTGAGCTGGAGGGTTGCGATACTGATGAATTCACACCGCAGCAATATGAACAGCTCGCTCATGTTACGGCCGTACTGCAAAACACCTATCCTGCAATTACAGCGCAGCGAATAGTTGGTCACAACGATATTGCTCCAGGCAGAAAGACAGATCCAGGCCCCTGTTTTAATTGGGAAAAATATAAGCAGTTATGTCTCTTTACCGAACATGAAGCTGCAGATTAAACGGCGGGTTAATATGAAATTTCTCGTGGTACTTATTTGTCTTTTGATTAACCATTACTGGCGTGAACAAAGAAAATTTTCCGGGGAATCCTGGTTTCCTGTGTTTCAACGCTGGCTGAGCGGCAGAGTTAAGCAACTTCCTGCAGCTATTAATCGCTATGACATCGTCTTTCCTGCCGCTTTATTACTGCTTCCCGCCATGCTGTTGACTCTGGTGTTATGGATCAGCAGCGGGGTGTTGCTGGGATTTATCACACTGGCCATACATATACTGGTGTTGTTATTCGCGTTAGACCGTTTAAATCTCATTCAACTCAGTCGTCAGTATCTTGCCCGCTGGCATGCGGGTGACTATGAAGGGGCCTGGCTGTTGCTGGAACAGCAGGCGCCTGACCGCTTTGAAGGTAATTTTACGGAGTATTCCGGTCTCCATCAGAAGTTTTATGATTTTCTGGTTGCCAGCTACTTTGAGCGACTTTTTGTCGTGATATTCTGGTATTTACTGCTGGGACCAGTCGGCGTTTTAATTTATACGCTGGGGAGATTGTATTATGCCAATGCAGCCTGCAGCGGGTCATTGCGCTGGCAGGAAGATGGAGGGGCAGAGGCGCTGATCGCGCGACTCGTGTTCATTCTGGAATGGCTGCCTGCACGTGCGCTGGCCCTGACCTTCGCACTTGCAGGGGATTTTGTCGCGGCATTCAATCGACTTCAGGAAAGCTTTTTGTCTCTGACTTCGGCTTTGGAATTGGTTAAAGCCTGTGCCGTGGATGCAAGCGGATCCAGTTCAATGAGAATGTTGGTGCGCCTTGACAGTATAGAGGAGGGAGACAATGCAGGCATTACGGGCGCAACAGGTGCAACAGGTGTAACAGGTGCAGCAGGTGAGGCAGGAGCAGAAAGTGTAGAAAGCTATCCGGAGTGGGCTGCACGCCGAGTAGAAGAGTTAATGTCCCTAATGCTCAGAAGTCAGGTGATCTGGATATCTGCGATGGCTCTGCTGACTGTCTATGGCTTCGGTAATTGAGATCCAATCGGCATTTTATTCTTGTAGTTTAACTACATCTTTGTTGCACGCGGTTGAAAATATGCATGAATTTCAGTAGTATCGTGGCCTATATGTAAATTATTTACAGAAAGTAAAGAGAGATTAAGTCCTTATGAGTCACGCTAAAGAAGATGGCAACCCCTTAGAAACCAAGGAATGGCTGGATGCACTGGATTCCGTCATTGATGAGGAGGGTGCAGAACGGGCGCATTATCTGCTCAGCCGCCTGTCAGAATTGGCCACGCGAGGCGCGCAGCAACTACCTTACTCTGCGGTGACAACCGCCTATCGCAATACCATCTCCCCGCTTGATGAAGACAAGATGCCTGGCGATATGTTTATGGAGCGGCAGATTCGCGGCATTATCCGTTGGAATGCGCTGGCAATGGTTATGCGCGCGGGTAAAAAACCTGGCGCGGAACTTGGTGGGCATATCTCAACATTCTCATCAGCCGCTACTTTGTACGATGTGGGATTCAATTACTTCTTCCGCGGACCTACTGAGAATCACGGTGGAGATCTGATTTATTTTCAGGGCCACTCTTCCCCGGGAATTTACGCGCGCTCCTTCCTGGAAGGACGTCTGACCGAAGAGCAGCTGGATAATTTCCGTCAGGAAGTAGACGGCAAGGGCCTTTCCTCTTATCCGCATCCCTGGCTGATGCCAGACTACTGGCAATTCCCTACTGTCTCCATGGGACTTGGTCCTATTGCCGCGATTTACCAGGCTCATGTTATGAAGTATCTGACCAGTCGTAGTTTGCTTGATAACAGTGATCGCAAAATATGGGCGTTTCTTGGAGATGGTGAAACTGATGAGCCGGAATCACTCGGTGCAATCAGCAAGGCTGGCCGTGAGAAACTCGACAATTTGATTTTTGTGATCAACTGCAATCTCCAGCGTCTGGACGGCCCGGTGCGCGGAAACGGCAAAATCATTCAAGAACTTGAAGGCGTGTTCCGCGGCGCTGGCTGGAACGTGATAAAAGTCGTCTGGGGACGGCATTGGGATGCGTTGTTACAGGCAGATAAAGATGGTCTGTTGCAGCAGCGCATGGATGAAGTGGTCGATGGCGAATATATCAATTACTGGGGGCGCGGCGGTGCTTATACTCGCGAACATTTCTTCGGCAAAAGTCCTGAGCTGCTCGCGATGGTTGAGCATCTGTCTGACAACGACATCATGGCGCTTAATCGTGGCGGACATGATCCGTTTAAGGTTTATGCCGCTTATGCGGAAGCAACAAAGCGCAATGGCAAGCCGACAGTAATCCTGGCCAAGACAGTGAAAGGTTACGCTTTTGGGGGATCAGCGGAAGCGCAGAATGCTACTCACTCTGTGAAAAAACTTGATATCGAGGAGCTTAAGCTGTTCCGCGATCGTTTTAATGTGCCAATTCCCGACGATAAGCTTGAATCAGTGCCTTACTATCGTCCTTCCGAGGACAGCCTGGAACTGCGTTATATGCGCAAACAGCGACAGGCAGTTGGTGGTATCGTGCCGCAGCGCAGGAAGGACAGTTATTCCCTGCCAGTGCCTGATTTGAATATGTTTAAACCGCAGACTCAGGGAACTGGCGAGCGCGAGGTCTCAACGACAATGGCCTTTGTGCGCATGCTGACCACCTTATGCAAGGACAAGGAAATCGGCCATCGTGTGGTTCCTATTGTGCCGGACGAGGCGCGCACCTTCGGCATGGAAGGTATGTTCAGGCAGATCGGGATTTATTCATCAGAAGGACAGTTGTACGATCCTACTGACTCCAGCCAGATAATGTATTACCGCGAAGATCGCAAAGGCCAGATGCTTGAAGAAGGTATCACTGAAGCCGGTGCTTTCTCCGCCTGGCTTGCTGCTGCGACTTCATACAGCGTTAATGACTTTCCGTTAATCCCGTTCTATATCTACTACTCCATGTTTGGATTTCAACGTATTGGCGATCTGGCCTGGGCTGCCGGCGATTCGCAGGCACGCGGCTTTTTGATCGGGGCCACGGCGGGTAGAACCACCCTGAACGGCGAAGGTTTGCAGCATCAGGACGGGCACAGTCATCTGCTGGCTTCCACTATCCCTAATTGTGTCACCTATGACCCTACCTATGCCTATGAATTGGCGGTGATCATTCAGGATGGACTGCGACGGATGTACCAGGAGAAGGAATCAGTTTTTTATTACATCACCACGATGAACGAAAACTACACCCATCCTGAGATGCCGGCAAATGTAGAAAAAAACATTATCAAAGGCATGTATCTGCTGGAAGATGGCAGCAGCGATGACTACAAGCTGAAAGGCAAAGCCAGTTCCGACTTGCGTCTGCGCCTGCTTGGCAGTGGCACGATCCTGCGTGAAGTGCGAGCGGCAGCGAAAATTCTGCGTGAAGACTATAAATGCCTGGTTGACGTGTGGAGCGTTACCAGCTTTAACGAGCTGCGCCGTGAAGCTCTGAGTCTCAGCCGCTGGAATATGATGCACCCGACCAAGAGGGCAAAGGTTCCTCATGTCACTAAAAGTCTGTCGACTGCAGAAGGTCCGGTAATAGCTGCGACTGATTACATGAAAATTTATGCTGACCAGATCAGAGAGTTCGTGCCTGGTTCATATCGAGTGCTTGGTACCGACGGCTACGGCCGCAGTGATACCAGAAAAAATCTGCGCCGCTTTTTTGAAGTGGATAGAAATTTTATCGTCCTGGCAGCTCTGACCGAATTGAAAGAAAAAAATGTGGTAAGCGCAGAGGCAGTTGCCAAAGCCATGAAGACAATGGGAATAGATCCTGAGAAGGGCAATCCAGTAACTCTGTAGATATGTTTTCATGAAGCCTTACAACACCAGGATAGCAAATTCAGGAGCAAGAACCCGTGCCTGTTGAAAGTATAAAAGTACCGGATTTGGGAGATTCCAAAGACGTAGAAGTAATCGAGTTGCTCGTTAAGGTCGGGCAGTCAGTGAGTGAAAATGATTCACTGCTGGTGCTGGAAAGTGATAAAGCCGCGATGGAAATACCTTCGCCGCGCAGTGGTGTGGTTAAGAGTATTTCCGTAAAACTCGGCGATCAGATTTCCGAGGGCCATGAAATCCTTAAGTTAGAGGTTGAAGAATCATCAGAATCTGCCGCCGAAGAAAAACCTGCTCCCGCAGCCAAAACCGAATCAGCTGGCAAGGCATCGGAGAAGTCACCGGAGAAAGCCCCGGAGAAACGCGCTGCCGCACCTGCCACAGCCAAAGCTTCAGATCAGGCGGCTTTGAAAACTGAAGCCAAAGCGCCTGCTAAAACCGCAGTTCCTGCTAAAGACAGTATCGAAGCCATCAAAGTCCCCGACCTTGGTGAGGACAGCGATGTAGAAGTAATCGAAATACATGTCAAACCCGGGGATGAAATTGCGGTCGAGGATGCTCTGATCACGCTTGAATCAGATAAAGCGGCGATGGATATTCCTTCACCTCAAGCGGGCATTGTAAAATCAGTTAAACTGAAAATTGGTGACAAGGTTTCTGCCGGCTCGGTGATTCTGGAACTCCAGGTTAGCGGTGCTTCCGCAGATGTTGATGAGAAAGGTGTAGAGCATAAACAGCAGGTTGCTGAGTCAGGCAAAGCTGCAAGTGATGAAACTGTTGAACACGACGCTCCATCGACGGATGAGGCCGCTGCCAGTCAGGGCACCGAAGCACAACAAAAATCCCTGCAGCAGAAGCAGCAGGAGTTTTCGCAGACAGCCTCATCCAGGACTGCAGTGAAAGTTTATGCCGGACCCGCTGTGCGAAAACTTGCACGTGAACTTGGTGTTGATCTTACTCAGCTGAGCGGCACCGGCGCTAAAGGCAGATTACTCAAAGAGGATATCAATAAATTCGTAAAGGATCGTCTGCAGGCACCTGTTGCCGCATCTGCAGGAGTTGCAGTTTCAACCGTTCCAGACATCGATTTCAGCCAGTTTGGTGACATCGAACAGGTGCAGATGAGTAAGCTGCACAAACTCACTGCGGTGAATATGCAGCGCAGCTGGAATGCCGTACCGCACGTTTTTCAATTTAATGAGGCGGATATTACTGAGCTTGAACAGTTCCGTAATGCACAAAAATCTGTTGCCGATAAGAAAGGCATTAAACTGACTCTGTTACCGTTTTTGTTGAAAGCCTGTGCGAAAGTTTTGCAGGAGTATAAGCAGTTCAATGTGTCACTGCATTCTTCCGGTGAATATCTGATTCAGAAAAAATACATCCATATAGGTGTAGCTGTGGCAACTGAAGCTGGCCTGGTAGTGCCGGTGGTGCGTAATGTTGATCGGAAAAGTATCTGGGAAATTGCGGAGGAAGTAGCTCATCTAAGCGATAAAGCCAAACAGCGTCGTCTGACCAAAGAAGACATGCAGGGCGCCTGTTTCACTATCTCCAGTCTGGGAGCTATCGGTGGAACCGGATTCACTCCCATTGTTAATACGCCAGAGGTAGCTATTCTGGGTGTTTCAAGAACCAGCACCAAGCCCGTATACGTTAACGGCGAGTTCGTGCCACGGCAGATGTTGCCGCTGACCTTGTCCTACGACCACCGGGCGGTAAATGGTGTGGATGGCGGCATGTTTGCCACTCTGCTTGCGCAGCTGCTTAGTGATATCCGGCTGCTGGTTTTATAACCTTTAAGGCTGTCGGTCTTAAAAGCCGACGATGCAGTCTATCCTGGAAAGAATACCAGCTGATTGCCACTTTTTACTCTGCTTATGGGGCATCCATAGGCAGCAGTAAGATTCTTTTCGCTCAGCACGCTGTCTGCCGAACCATAGACGAAACTGCCATCACCGATGAACAACAGAATCTGTTCGCAAAACCTCGCGGTCAGATTGATATCATGACTCGCCATACAAAGTGCTGAACCAGATTCAGCGAGTCTTCCCTTCAGCACATTCAGCGCTTTAATCTGAAAACCGACATCCAGATGATTACTCGGTTCATCCAGCAGATAGAGTTTCGGCGCCTGGGTCAGCAGCATTGCCAGTGCCAGTCTTTGCCGTTCACCCCCCGATAAAGTAGCTATCTGTCGGTCCGCCAGATCGTCCAGTTCCATGCTTATTAATGCTTCGCGCGCTTTCGCGGTATCGTTCTCATTTTCCCATCGCCATCCGCTGATGTGTGGATAACGGCCCATCAACGCCAGCTCCATTACCGTCGCAGGCATTTCATCATTGCTGTTTTGAAAAAGAATACCGGTGTTCAAAGCGGATTCTGTTCTGGAAACTTCCCGGATATTTTTGCCACAGATGCTGATGCTGCCCTGGTCCGGGACTCTGAAATTCAGCAGGGTATGCAGTAAAGTAGTTTTGCCGGTACCATTTCGTCCAAGTACTCCCAGACTCTGGCCTTCACTCAAATCCAGGTTTAGATTTTTGCACAGCGTTTTACCTGCAATATTTAACTCGAGTTCGCGCGTGCTTAATATGCTGCCGATGCTCATAGAATCTGCCTGCTGCTGCGACGCATAATGAACAGGAAGGTCGGCACACCAATGATGGCAGTAACTACTCCAACCGGCAGTTGTTGGGGAGCAACCACAGTCCGTGCCACACTGTCGGCGATCATCAGAAAGCTGCCTCCCAGCAACACTGAGCAGGGCAGCAGAATCCGATGATCTCTGGCACCCAGCAAACGCAGCATATGAGGAATGACCAGTCCAACAAAACCCACCGAACCGGCAATAGTCACCGCACTGGCAGTCAGTACTGAGGCAGAAAAATAAAGCAGCAGTTTCAAGCGAGTCACATTCACGCCCAGCGAGGCTGCCAGCAGTTCGCCGCGCGCCAGCGCATTGAGTGAGCGGGCCAGCCACAAGGTCAGCAGCAGGCCCGTCAGTAACAGCAGGAAGTGGGCGACACCAACCCTGCTTTGACTCAGATCGCCCATTAACCAGAACAGCATGCTGTGGACGTTATTGTCGGAGCTCGTTGTTAACAAAATATTGATCATTGCCCCCCAGCCGGCGGATACCACCACGCCGGTGAGCAGCAGACGGGTCGCGGACCACTGGGAGTTCTGCGAAAAGCCGCTGGCCAGACCAAACACAATGAAAATCGAGAACAGGGCCCCGGCAAATGCTGAGTTTGCAATCCAGACACCGCTGAACCCAAGCAGAATTGCAGCCAGTGCAGCGACTGCGGCGCCTCCCGACACGCCCAGTATATAAGGATCAGCCAGAGGGTTGCGGAGCAGGACCTGCATAATTACGCCTGCCAGAGCCAGCAATCCACCCACTATAAAAGCAGACAGGCTGCGAGGCAGGCGCAGTTCCCAAACGATTTGTTGTTCCAGTCCAGGTTGCGGTGCAAACAGCTGCTGTAAAACCGTAAGCAGGTTCAAATTGACACTGCCGCTGCGCAGGGACACAAGGAAGCTGAGCAGTGCCAGAGCACTGAGCAGGACCAGCAGCATGTAATGATGTCTTTGTATCAAGGGAATTCCAGTGTGAGTGCCGTTTGAGCCCCGGGTGGGTAACGCTCTGAGCCCGGGAGGGCGGATTCTAGCATACTCATTCTTAACTCAGCGGGTCCCAGACTTTGCCGGTCCTTGACTCCGGGGCAGACCTGAGCCAAAAACTGCAGCAAACTCAGGCCGGCAGTCTGATAAGCAGACCGATCAATCGACCGGACAGCCGATCTGAACAGCCGGCATCAGTTCACCCGCTTCGACAGAACGGCATTTGTCAGCGCAATGTTCATTGGTGCAGCACAGTCGTGCTGCTGCGCAAGTTCCAAGAGATAGCCGTTCAAATCCGCGATTTCGGTGACTTTGCCATTGCGCACGTCCTGCAGTGTGGAAGAGTAATTCGAAGCGGTGGCACGCAGGACTTCATCGACAGATTCCAAAAGATTATCGAGCAATGGGGCATCAGGAACCGCGGTAAAAATATGCTCAATCTCCGCACACAGCTGGATTAACTGTTGTCGTGCGGCAGGCAGGGTCAACAACTCTCCATTGCGGCAGCTGTGCACGACGGTCAACGCATTTACTGCGCAATTGATTGCGAACTTGTGCCACAGTCGATGGTTGATATCAGGATCATGTTGAATATTCATTTGCCGGGCGGGCAGCAGATCGAGCATTGTCTGTATATTGTGTGAGGATTGATGGAACTGACCCAGCCACGCGGCGCCTAAACCTGCGTGCACCACCTGATAAGGCGCATGCAGCCATGCACCGTGGCTGGTGCTCAGACAATAGACACGCTTCGCGCCATACTGTGCTGAGATCAGATGCTGACTTCTGAGGCCATTTTGAAGCAGCACGATACGGGTTTCCGGAGTCAGCGCATGACTGACTGACTGCAGCGCAGACTCGACGTGCTGAGCTTTGGTGGCTACCAGAACATTAGCAATCTGACCACTGATGCTGTCTACCGCCGCCGCCCCCAAGGGACAGGAAAATTTTTCTGTGCCTGCATCTAACAAGATGCCGCCCGCACTTAGGTAATCGGTCACCGCCTGGCCACTACGCAACAACAGAGTGACTTCCCGCTGGCCGACAAGCTGGCTTCTTTGCCACAGACGTGCCGCCCACAAACAACCCATCGCGCCGGCGCCGATGACATGCCAGCCGCGCTGCTTAGCTACAATTTTTGCCATAAACTGCTTCTGTCCTGGTTGTTCCGTGTTGATGCATCGCAATGGTAGTATGTGCAGGCTCCGCCACCAGGGAAGCCTACCTTTAGCAGGAAACTTTGCAAGCAATAACGAGGATAGAACATGCCGTCATTCGATATAGTCTCTGAGGTCAATATGCCGGAGGTCAACAACGCCGTTGACCAGGCCAGTAGGGAAGTGGGAACGCGTTTCGATTTTAAAGGAGTGGAAGCCAGCTTTGAGGTCGGAGAGGCTGAGATTACCGTCACCGCAGAGTCTGATTTTCAGATCCAGCAAATGATGGAAATTCTGCGCAGCAAACTGGTTAAACGCAGTGTCGACGTTAAAAGCATGCAGGAAGGCGACATACAGCAATCCGGCAAGCGGGCAATTATGAAGGTTACGATTCAGCAAGGCATTGAAGCTGACGTGGCGCGCAAAATTGTCAAACTGATTAAAGATAAAAAACTCAAAGTACAAACTGCGATACAGGGCGATAAGCTGCGTGTTACCGGCAAGAAGCGCGATGATCTGCAGGAAGTGATTGCAATGCTGCGCGAGGAGAACCCGGGCATTCCCTTGCAGTACAATAATTTCCGAGATTAACTCTGAGCATATCCCATGAGCAGACCGGCAGTGAGTAAGCATTGATGGGTGCGGTAACAGAAGCGCCGGTCGAAGCTCGCGTCAGCACCTGGGCAGCACTGGCGGTTTACACTGAGCGACGTGTGCTGGTCATGTTGCTGCTGGGTTTCGCAGCGGGCCTGCCTTTTCTGCTGATATTCGATACCTTGTCCGTCTGGTTGCGCCAATCCGGCTTGTCACTTCAATCCATCTCCATATTCGCCCTCGCCACGCTGAGCTATGCCCTTAAATTTATCTGGGCTCCATTAATCGACCGAGTTCGTCTCCCCGTGCTCGATAAACTGCTGGGTCGCCGTCGCTCCTGGATGTTGGCGATGCAGGCAGTCATTATCATTGGTCTCTGGTTCATCGCAGGGTCCAGCCCGGAACTGAATATCTGGCGGGTCGGCATGTTGGCGGCACTGGTTGGATTCGCGGGAGCAACTCAGGATATTGTTATTGATGCCTGGCGCATTGAAGCCGTCGATGAGAGTCGCTATGGCGCAATGGCTGCCGCATACCAGTGGGGATATCGTCTGGCAATGATCGTGTCGGGTGCGGTGCCGCTGTTTTTGGCAGAAGCGTTCAGCTGGAATTTTTCCTATGCCGTGATGGCAGGCATGATGGGTATCGGTGTGGCCGGGGTTTTACTGGCTCCAAGAGAAGTGGCTGCTCGGCCATTTGTCAGTCTGGTCAACGATATGCCCAGCCGTCCAGCCGCAGAAGTTCTGGAGTGGACGGCACGACTGCTTATTATCATCTTTGCTGCACTTATCATTGGTTCAGGATTGTCAGGCAACGCGTCATTGCTGGAAGCATTGATAATATTGGCAGGTGCTTCAGTGGAATCCGGAGCAACGCTTGCCGCCGTCTGGCGTGAAGTTCCTCTTGGCATATATTTGCAGGTAGCTGCGGTGTTTGGCGGATTGGGTTTGCTGGCGCTCGCGTGCCTGCCGATACCTGGCATCAGAACAAGACCTGGTGTGCATTTGAGCCGTGCCTATGGTGAACCGCTGGGCAATTTTTTTGCGCGTTTTGGTGGGCGTCTGGGCGCCTTGATACTGGCTTTGATTTGTCTCTACCGCCTGTCCGATTTTGTGTTGAATCTGATGGGGCCATTCTATGTGGATCTTGGCTTCAGTCTTGGCGAGATAGCAGAGGTTCGCAAAATTTTCGGTGTAGTTGCGCTGATAGTTGGTGTGGCTGTTGGCGGCTTCGGCGTAGCCAGGTTTGGCGTCTTGCGCACCATGTTGATCGGGGTATTCGCCAGCCCCTTATCTAATCTGGTATTTTTCTGGCTGGCCACCCAAGGCCCGGAAGTCTGGGCTCTGTACATCTCGATAAGCATAGACAATCTGGCAGCAGGTTTTGCCGGTACAGCTTTAATAGCGTATATGTCCTCTCTAACATCATCCGGATTTACGGCCACGCAATATGCACTGTTTTCCTCTCTTTACGCCTTGCTGGGTAAATTGGTAGCCTCTCAAAGCGGGCGTATTGTAGAGGCTGCTGCACGTTCAGCCGAAGCAGGCAGCCCCATTGCAGGTCTGATGCCGCTATTCAGCGATTTGCCGCCAGACTCATTGGCGAATGGGGCGTTGATGGTGGGAGTGTCTCCTGCTGCTCTGGGAGCAGGATATGCGACTTTTTTCCTGTACTCTGTCTTGATAGGACTGGTGGCTATTGTATTGGCCTTCATTGTAGTGGCTCGCCAGCGTGAGTTGCATACAGGCACCCCGGTGATTGACGGTCAACAAAACGGGCTTTCAACAAGCAAAGGAACTATTTGAAGTGCGCATACCTCTGATAATTTTTATTGTTATCCCAATCGCCGAGTTGCTGCTTTTATTTGAGGTGGCGGATTGGATTGGCGGTGTCCCCACACTGCTACTGGTTATTGTGACCGCGTTTGTGGGCCTGAGTGTGCTCAAACGTCAGGGTTTTAGTACGCTGACCCGAGCTAATGTCCGCCTGCGCGACGGCCAGTTGCCAGCCCAGGAAATCATTGAAGGTATGATGCTCGCTTTTGCTGGAGCGCTGCTGCTGACGCCAGGGTTTATTACCGACACCATTGGATTTACCCTGCTGACGCCACTTTTTCGGCGACGCATCGCCGCAAAGGTACTGCGCTCAGGTAAGGGACTGTTCTTTGGTGGTATCGGCGGCAGATTCATGGCTGGCTCTCCCTATACGCGTGATCGAAGCAGATCTGATGACGGAGAAGTCGTGGAAGGCGACTATACGGATGAAAATAAGCCGCGCCTGGACGATAACGAAAAGCAATAAGCCGTATTTCCGGCTTCACGCAATAAATTTTAAACCTTCCCATTGAATTCCCCAGCAGCAGCCCCATCTAGGGTCACACAAGACATAGTTTTGTTGTCTGTCCTTAGCGGGCTGACGGCATATTCTTAATAACCAGAGTAGTACCAATTCATTTCAGGAGAGTACGAGTAATGAAGATTCGACCTTTGCAAGACCGTGTCGTAGTTCGACGCAAGGAAGAAGAGACAAAGACTGCGGGAGGAATCGTTCTACCCGGCTCGGCGGCAGAGAAACCAGCTCAGGGTGAAGTTCTGGCCGTGGGCCCGGGACGCATCATGGAAAATGGTGACAAACGTCCAGTAGATTTGAAAGTGGGTGATGTTGTGGTGTTTGGCAAGTATGCCAGCAACACCGTGAAGATTGGCGATGAGGAATTGCTGATCCTGAGCGAGAACGAAATCTACGGCGTGATCGAAGCTTAAACTTCGCTGCAGACACGTTACTCCAAACCATGAATAATCAAGAAATACAGGAATAGTGAAAAATGGCTAAAGACGTAAAATTCGGTGATCCAGCGCGCCAGAAACTCCTTAAAGGTGTAAATATTCTGGCCGACGCAGTAAAAGTAACTCTGGGACCTAAAGGTCGTAACGTAGTCCTGGACAAATCATTCGGCGCTCCTACCGTGACTAAAGACGGTGTGTCAGTGGCCAAAGAAATCGAACTTAAGGACAAGTTTGAAAACATGGGCGCGCAGATGGTTAAAGAAGTAGCTTCCCATACTTCTGACGTAGCCGGCGATGGCACCACGACTGCAACAGTTCTGGCTCAGGCTATTCTGAATGAAGGTCTGAAGGCGATAGCTGCGGGCATGAATCCGATGGATCTCAAACGTGGTATCGATAAAGCGATTAAAGCCATGGTGGAAGAAATTGGCAAACTGTCGATTCCCTGCACCAACTCTAAAGCGATTGCTCAGGTTGGTGCTATCTCTGCCAACTCCGATACCGAAATCGGTCGGATCATCGCTGAAGCAATGGAAAAAGTCGGTAAAGAAGGCGTAATTACCGTGGAAGAAGGCTCTGGTTTTGATAACGAACTGGACGTTGTGGAAGGTATGCAGTTTGATCGTGGTTACCTGTCACCTTACTTCGTCAACAATCAGGACAATATGAGCGCTGAGCTCGAAAATCCTTTTATTCTGCTGGTCGACAAAAAGATCTCCAATATCCGCGATATGCTCCCGGTACTGGAATCTGTAGCAAAATCAGGCCGTCCCCTGCTGGTAATTGCTGAGGATGTTGAAGGCGAGGCATTGGCAACTTTGATCGTCAACAATATGCGCGGCATCGTTAAAGTAGCAGCGGCTAAAGCGCCTGGTTTTGGTGATCGTCGCAAAGCCATGCTGGAAGATATCGCTACCCTGACTGGTGGTACGGTTATTTCTGAAGAAGTTGGCCTGAGCTTGGAAAGTGCCACCCTTGAACATCTGGGCAACGCTAAAAGCGTAGTTTTGTCAAAAGAGAACACCACCATTATTGATGGCGCCGGTGATTCCAAGTTGATCGAAGCGCGTGTGCATCAGATCCGCAGACAGATCGAAGATACCTCTTCTGATTACGATAAAGAGAAACTGCAGGAACGCGTAGCGAAACTGGCTGGTGGTGTTGCAGTGATCAAAGTCGGTGCTGGCACTGAGATGGAAATGAAAGAGAAGAAAGCCCGCGTCGAAGATGCTCTGCATTCAACCCGCGCTGCGGTAGAAGAAGGTGTGGTTCCAGGCGGCGGTGTAGCGCTGGTACGTGCACTGCAAAAGGTACAGGGCCTCAAAGGCGACAATGAGGACCAGAACGTTGGTATCGCATTGCTGCTGCGTGCTGTTACTGCGCCGCTGCGTCAAATCGTTAAGAACTCAGGTGATGAGCCATCGGTAGTGCTGGATAAAGTTCAGGCCGGTACTGGTAACTTCGGTTACAACGCCGCGAATGGCGAATACGTAGACATGGTTGAGCAAGGCATTATTGACCCGGCAAAAGTTACCCGCAGCGCGCTGCAGGCAGCTGGTTCAGTAGCTGGTTTGATGATTACCACTGAGTGCATGATCACTGATTTAGCAGAAGAAAAATCTGCTGGCGGTGACATGGGCGGAATGGGTGGTATGGGTGGTATGGGTGGCATGGGCGGCATGATGTAACACGCCTCTGCCAGGAGACTTAACGCTGCCTGCAAAAGCAAAGTCAGCTTTCAGATAATTTCCGTGACAGCTATAAGAAACCCCGCTTCGGCGGGGTTTTTATTGGCGCTGATTTCGCACCATTTTAAGGCGTTTATTGCTTAATGACTTGAGCCGCAGATGCCGGTACTCTTAGCCCTGAATCTGATCAGGCTGTTGGCAACGGGCAGCACCTTTAAAATAACAATTGAGACCTGCATATGAATGAATTTGTAAGTGCAATTAACAGCATTGTCTGGAGCCCTCCGCTGGTTTTTTTATGTCTGGGTGCAGGTCTTTACTTTTCCATTCGCACTCGCTTTCTTCAGTTGCGGCATTTAGGCGAAATGGTTCGCCTTATATTCTCAGGTAAAAGTACCGCGGCAGGAATATCGTCTTTTCAGGCATTGAGTATGACTCTGGCCGGCCGTGTTGGTACCGGTAACATCGCTGGAGTAGCTACGGCTATTACCTTTGGCGGTCCTGGCGCTTTGTTCTGGATGTGGGTAGTTGCGTTTCTAGGGGCCAGTTCCGCGTTTGTTGAATCTACCCTCGGGCAGTTGTACAAAGAGAAGATTCATGGCGAGTATCGCGGCGGCCCGGCTTTTTACATCGAAAAGGGGCTGGGCATGAAACGCTACGCCTGGGTTTTCGCTGTCGTCACCATTGTGGCATGCGGGGTGCTGTTACCGGGCGTCCAGGCTAATGCCATCAGCTCCAGCATGCAGACAGCATTCGATATTGACCCGGTCATTACAGCGGTCGGGCTGGCCGTGCTGTTGGGCTTCATCATCTTTGGCGGTTTGCGCCGAATCGCGGCATTCGCGAGCGCAGCGGTGCCGTTCATGGCCCTTGCCTATATTGCGGTGGCCTGTTTTGTAATTGCTATGAATATAGATCAGTTGCCTGCGACCTTCATGCTGGTGATCCGCAGCGCGTTTGGTTTCGATTCCGCCTTTGGTGGCATACTGGGTATGGCTATCATGTGGGGTGTCAGACGCGGTGTTTATTCCAATGAGGCGGGTCAGGGTACCGGACCGCACGCATCGTCAGCCGCCGCTGTCAGTCATCCTGCCAAGCAAGGTCTGGTACAGGCTTTTTCAGTGTATGTAGATACGCTGTTTATCTGCTCTGCAACTGGCTTTATGTTATTGATCACCGGTCTCTATAACGTTGAAACAGCGGCTGGAGACATGATGTATACCGGGGTGGCTGGAGTTGCCGCAGGACCAGGCTATGTGCAGACTGCCATGGAGGGGGTGATGCCTGGCTTTGGTAATATCTTCGTTGCAATAGCGTTATTCTTCTTCGCATTTACCACCATCATTGCTTATTACTATATCGCGGAAACCAATGTTACCTACATCAATCGCGCAACAGCCCGTCCATGGATGAGCACAGCACTGAGGTTCGCGATCATCAGCGCTACGATCTATGGCACAGTAAAAACGGCTGATCTGGCCTGGGGCCTGGGAGATATCGGCGTAGGGCTGATGGCCTGGTTGAATATCGTCGCTATCCTGTTGCTGCAAAAACCGGCCTTTGCCTGCCTTCGAGATTATGAGGCACAGCTGAAGAAGGGCGTGGATCCAGTGTTTGATCCGGCTTCGATAAACATTGATGGCGCTGATTACTGGGAAGATCGCAAAAAAGAACTGGAGAAACCAGCGTTCGCCAGCTGAGTAACCGTTAGGCCGATTCAACCCTTACAGGCCGCTCACTCAATTGCGGTGGGTGGCTTACCGGTTTGTTCTGAGTTCCCATCCATCAATCTGCCAAGCCCTTGCAACAGATTTATGGGCAGCGGGAAAACAATAGTGGAACTCTTATCGCCGGCAATGTCGGTCAGCGTTTGCAGATAACGAAGTTGCAGGGACTCAGGTTGTGTAGCCAGCAATCTGGCGGCTTCCACCAGTTTTTGAGAAGCTTCAAACTCGCCCAGAGCATGGATGACTTTCGCTCGACGGGTGCGTTCTGCTTCAGCCTGCTGAGCGATTGCGCGGATCATGCTCTCATCGATATCGACGTGCTTGATCTCCACATTGGACACTTTGATGCCCCAGTTGTCGGTTTGCTGGTCCAGGATCTCCTGTACATCAGCATTCAGTTTGTCGCGTTCCGCCAGCAGTTCATCAAGCTCATGCTTACCAAGCACGGAGCGAAGCGTTGTCTGGGCCAGTTGACTGGTGGCTTCCATGTAATTTTCGACGTTGATGATAGCCCGTTCAGGATCCACTACGCGGAAATACAGTACTGCGTTGACCTTGACTGAAACGTTGTCTCGTGTGATCAGGTCCTGCGATGGAATATCCCAGACAAAAATGCGCAGGCTGACGCGCACGATCTGCTGAATACCAGGGATAACAAGTATAAGACCCGGTCCTTTCACCGTCTGGAAGCGGCCCAGCATAAAGACGACCCCCCGTTCATATTCGCGCAGCACATTGATGGCGCTGAAAAGTAAGGCCAGAATTATTGCGGCCAGTACCAGGAAGAAAATTTCCATACATTACCCCTTCTTAGTGACTTTTAAAGTTAATCCATTTATCTGGGTTATCAGAACTGTGTCGCCTTTTGTTAACGGGGTATCAGTAACTGCTATCCAATTTTCACCCTGGGTAAATATGCGTCCGTTTTTTTCAAAATCCTCCAGCGCAAACCCCTCACTACCCATCATGGCTTCAGTGCCACTGACAACACGTTGTTTACTTGCCCTGAGCATGGCGCCCAGAATAATTACGATAAGGCCACCAGTGGCCACTGCGAAGGCAGCGATCAGGGGGAGTGATATCTGATAAGCCGGCAAGTCAGAATCCATCAACATTATCGAGCCAAGAATAAATGCAATCATGCCGCCAACTCCGAAAACCCCGAAACTTGGGGAGAAGACCTCAAACATCACCAGAGCGATACCAACAATGATCAATGCAAGGCCAGCATAACTTATTGGCAGCATCTGCAGTGCAAATGCTGCGACCAGCAGGCTGATAACGCCGACAATGCCGGGCAGGCCCATGCCTGGATTGTAAAACTCAAGGATCAGTCCATAGATCCCGATCATGAGCAGAATGTACGCAACATTAGGATTGGTGATAACGCTTAAGAAATCATATCTCCAACCGGGCTCTATAGTCTGCACCACGCTATCTTCCAGCGTCAGTGTTCTTTCTTCGCCACTAATCACAATGCTGCGCCCGTCCAGGCTGTTAAGCAACTCATCCAGATCGCGTGCAATCAGATCCACCACATTCAACCGTAACGCTTCGGATGCTGACAGATTGGAAGCCTCGCGCACGGTTTCTTCAGCCCATTCGACGTTTCTTCCCCGCAGTTCAGCCAGCCCCTGCAGGTAGGCTACGGCATCATTAATTGCCTTGCGCTCCATTGCAGAACCAGACAGTTGCGGCTCCCCTTCTTCAGAATCTTCGTCGGCGGGCTGTGGCGCAGGTAACGGGCTGCCACCGCCGATATTAACGGGTGTGGAAGAACCGATATTGGTGGCCGGAGCCATCGCGGCGAAGTGGCTGGCATACATGATATAAGTGCCCGCACTGGCCGCACGGGCTCCGCCGGGAGCAGTCCAGGAGGCGATCGGGACGGAGGATGCAAGGATTGTGCTGATGATGTCTCTCATCGCGATATCCAGTCCACCCGGGGTGTCTATCTGAATGATGACTAATTCAACGTTGGCTTCGGGATCATTGGCTCTGGAAATTGAGCGAACCAGGTAATCTGCACTGGCGGGTCCAACAGCGCCTTTCAGTTCAAGCAACCACACATTGTTCTGTGCGCTGGCAAGAGCAGGATAAACAAGGGCGAGCAGCACCAGAAGACGGGCGCTGCGAAGCAGCAGACGCTGCAGAGGAAACAGTTGAGCGAGCTGTGATACACGCATAGGATGATGGTACGCTTTCCAGATGAACTTTGTCGAACTGGAATCAGACACACATTGTCACTAATAATCAATTTATTGGATTTGTAAACTGCTATGAACCTGGAGTAGGATTGATGCAAGTATCAAGTATTGCGTGAATATCTCCGGTACAGGCTGCTTAAGAACAACAGAATTAGTATTCGATAAACCCACAGGAGGAGTTTAATCATGAAGAAATCAGGTCTGGCTTTAATGCTTGCAATGAGCGCGGCAATGGCATTTCAAGCTAATGCAGCTACTGGCGTTGATCCACTTACACAGATCCAACCCTCATCCAACGAGTGGGGATATAATGGTCAGCCGGATTACGTGGTTGACGTTCCCAGCTTTACAGTGCCCGCCACTGGCGTCCTTGATTACATTAACACCAACATCGACCTGCCATTTGATGAAGATGTGTGGGTAAAGTCTGTGCAGTTCCTTCCCGGTGACAAGCGCGTATTGCACCATCTGCTCTCTTACGTAGTCGCCTCTGATAACGTAGAAGAATTTGAAGAAACTGATAATGATGATCGCAGTGAATTCCTTGAAGGCTACGCGCCAGGCAAGGAGGATCCTACTACGTATCCCGAGAACACCGGTGTGAAAATTCCTCAGGGTTCTGCAATCAGAATGTCTGTGCACTACACGTCATTCGGTCAGGAAACAGTGGATAACACCCGAGTAGGCCTGTGGTTTGCGAAGGGAGCTGAAATTCCTGATCACGAATACCGCACCTACTCTGTTTCTGTTCCAAGCCGTCCGGATCCAATCACAATCCCGGCTGGTGCAATGAATCATGAGATGGCTGCATCGCACGTATTCGATAAAGATATTGAGCTGCACGCCTTTCGCGCCCATATGCATTATCGTGGCAAGGCAATGCGTGCCAGCGTGATTTATCCTGACAATACCCGAGAAGAAATCATCAACGTGCCAGATTACAACTTTGCCTGGCAGCCCACCTACCGTTTGTCAGACCCAATGGTTCTGCCAGCAGGATCACGAGTGGTAGTTGAAGGTGCTTTCGATAACTCTGAATACAATCCTGGCAACCCGGATCCGTCAGTGCCTGCTTTAGGCGGCCTGCAAAGCTGGGAAGAGATGTTCATTGGATACTTCTCATATCGCGATATCTGATGCGTTAATCGTCAGAGCAGCAATATAACCTGAAAGGGCTGCTTCATAGAGAAGCGGCCCTTTTTGTTTGCCGGTTTTGTTTGCAGTACCGTTTGCACTAAACACAGGACATTAAATTTGTTGTTGAGTTTACGGTGGGCAAGATCAGTATTGCGCTGATCTTCCTGATTGATAAAGGCGCTCGAATCAAATACTAAAAATTTTATTATAAGCATTGGCTGCTCCATTGATCGAGCACCGGCAATGGCAGCAGACTAAATTGTAAGTGAGGGGTCGTATGATTATGAAAAAGATTTATTGGATAGCTTTATTGGCAGTAGTTGCGACATTCACGTCTAACCTTCATGCCCAGGCAGCACGAACCGGTGACTTTACCCTTATTGATCATGAGGGCAATGCGCATCAGTTGAGTAAGTACCGGTATCAGAATGCTGTGGTAATTATTTCCCATGCCAGCAACTGTGAAATGAACCAGGCTAGTGTGGCCCTGTATAAAGTGCTGCGCACCAACTGGGATTACCAGGATGTAAGTTTTTTCATGTTGAACGCATCAACTGAAGACAATCGCGAGACTATTAACCAGAACGAATCGGTATATAACTACGACATGCCAATCCTTCTGGATCGTACTCAGCTGGTTGCCGAAAGTCTTGGTATCAGCAAAGCCGGAGAAATAGTTGTAGTTGATCCGCGACGCATGACGATCCTGTTCCGTGGTCCACTTGATACGCGCAGAACTCAGGCTGGTGCCGGTACGACTGATCTGAACGATGCTCTGGCAAGTGCAATTGGCAGTGACACCCGCGATCTGGTCACTAAAATCGTCGATGTCGAAGCCACCCAGGGATGTGATCTGGCATTTCCAGTCAAAGATCAGCATGCGCAAAATGTACCTGATTACGAAACCGAGATCGCCCCCATTTTGATTGAACGCTGTGTCGGTTGTCACGTCGAGGGTGGAATTGGCCCCTTCGCGATGAACAGTCACCAGATGATCCAGGGCTGGAGCCCGATGATTCGTGAAGTGATCATGACTCGTCGTATGCCTCCAACTCAGGTGGACCCGGACATACGACATTTTGATAATGCCCGCAATATGCCGATTGAGGAGACCCAGAAGCTTATCCACTGGATAAACGCCGGATCGCCACGCTAACACTGTTGATTTGAACTGAGATATTAAAAAGGCCGCTTGCTCAGAAGTGGCCTTTTTTTATAGGAGTAATTTAACCGGGAATATGTGTCCGGCAATTTTCCCGGAGAATTTTATCAGGGATGCCGGGTTTTTATTTTGATCATGATGAACTATTACGTTAAGCTATTTGTCGATCTATAAATCAATTGAACCGCGAACCAGGATATCAACACCCCCGATGTCCGATGTTTCTGCACCAGATCTACCCGATCTGCTGGCGGTGAGGGAACAGCTATGTTCGACAAAATCGAGCGCGCAAGACTTAATGGACTCCATTTCAGATACGACGAAGCCACTCAGCTCCGTGCCATAATCGCCATCCATAATACCCGTGCAGGTCCTGCTCTCGGAGGCTGCCGATTCATTCGATACGCCAGTGATGATGCAGCTATTGCCGATGCTATAAAGCTCGCGCGCGGCATGAGCTATAAAGCTGCACTGGCAAAGGTCCCACAAGGCGGCGGTAAAGCAGTGCTGCTGGAACCTGCCGGTTCGTACGATCGCGCGGCGCTGTATCGTGCGTTTGGACATTTCGTCCATGAGTTGGGTGGTCGCTATATCACGGCTGTAGACAGTGGCACTCAGCTTACTGATATGGACGTGGTTGCTCAGGTAACTCCTTATGTATCGGGAACCAGCACTGATGGATTAGACCCGTCCCCTATGACTGCAACAGGCGTTTATGCCGGTATCCTCGCAGCCGTAAAATTCAAGCTGAAACGCAATTCGATAGCCGATCTTCGTGTCGCCATTCAAGGTGTCGGCAATGTGGGATATGCATTGGCCGGTTTGCTGCATAAAGCGGGTGCTAAGTTGATTGTCAGTGATGTGAACGCGGGCAGAGTGCAGCGTTGCATAGAAGAATTCGGCGCTGAAGCAGTTGCGACTGATGCTATCTTTGACGCTGACTGCGATGTCTTTGCTCCCTGCGGTTTAGGCGGTGTCATCAATCCTCAAACCATCCCCCGACTGCGCTGTCGCATCATTGCAGGTTCCGCAAATAATCAGCTTAGCGATGATCAACAAGGCGAGGAATTGCACCGCCTTGGTATCCTCTATGCCCCTGACTATGTCATCAATGCAGGTGGTTTAATCACCGTGTCACTGGGCTATCAGAAAGTGCCGGAAAGCACGATCTGGCTGCGCACGCAGGCGCTGGGTGACACCCTGACAACCCTGTTCGAGCGCAGTGCTGTGGATGGACATCCCCCGGAAGAGATTGCCAATCACATGGCTGAAGAAATCCTCTATGACAAAATAATCGCAACGGTTGACTGACCCGCGATCCAAGGAGCCGCCCGTAATGAAGGAGAATTCAATGACCGATAACCTGGATCAGCAGGCAGACCGGATCAGCTTTATTGACCGCGATGGCAATGCCGTTCGGGAACTGCCCGACACCGTAGATGTTGACTGGCTGCGGCAGAGCTACCGTCATATGGTATTGATACGCGCCCTCGACAAAAAAGCCGTCGCCCTTCAGCGCACCGGACAGATGAGCACTTACCCCTCATGTCTGGGGCAGGAAGCTGTAGGGACCGGCATTGGCATGGCTATGCAGGACGAAGATATCTTTGTGCCCTATTACCGGGACCAGGCAACCCAGACTCTGCGCGGTGTGACACTGCACCAGATTCTGCAGACCTGGGGCGGCGATGAGCGCGGCAATGTATTTGAAGGTGTCGCCAAAAAAGATCTGCCCCTCTGTATTCCGATAGCAAACCAGATGAGTCACGCCGCTGGCGTTGCTGTTGCGTTGAAAAGCCGGGGCATTCGCCAGGCAGTAGTTACTACCATTGGTGATGGCGGTACTTCACGCGGCGACTTCTACGAATCATTGAATCTGGCCGGGGTGTGGCAGCTTCCTCTGGTAACAGTGATTAACAATAACCAGTGGGCTATATCCGTGCCCCGCTCATCGCAGACCGGAACCAGAACGCTGGCGCAGAAAGCTGTTGCTGCAGGTATCGAAGGCGTGCAGGTTGATGGCAATGATGTTGTCGCTGTCTACCATGCTGTTGAACAGGCCTTGCATAAAGCGCGCTGTGGTAAAGGCAGCACATTGATAGAAGCCGTCACTTACCGTCTGAGCGACCATACCACTGCCGATGATGCAACGCGCTATCGTGAGGCCAGCCAGGTCAGCCAGGCGTGGGAGTACGAACCGGTTAAACGCCTGCAAACCTGGCTGCATGCGAACAAGCACTGGGATCCGGACAGGGAACAGGCGCTGTTGCGCGAGGTCCAGCAGGAAGTCGATGATGCTGTTGCCGCTTATCTGCAGCAGGCACCGCAACAGCCTGATGACTTCATGCGCTATGTCTACGAGGAAATGAATCACTCTTTGCAGGAGCAACGCGCGGAGTTGCTCGAAAAACACGGTCGTCAGAAGGAGGACTCTCATGGCACTTAAAGAGGAAAAAAGTTCTGACAAGCACGCAAAAAGCAAAATTGAGCCAGCCGGTTCAACACATGTGGTGACTCTTGTTGAAGCGGTTAATCTGGCACTTAGACGCGCTATGAGAGATTCACCTGAAGTCATTATTCTGGGCGAGGATGTTGGCCTGAACGGCGGTGTGTTTCGCGCTACCGAAGGTTTGAAAGCAGAGTTCGGATATAAGCGGGTGCTGGACACACCACTGGCAGAATCCTTGATTGCAGGAATATCAGTGGGTATGGCAACCCAGGGGATGCGGCCGGTTGCTGAAATTCAGTTCATGGGTTTTATCTATGCAGCGGTTGAACATATCCTCTGCCACGCTGCCCGCATGCGCAATCGCACCCGTGGACGACTGAGTTGCCCGATGGTAATTCGCGCTCCTTTTGGTGGCGGCATTCATGCCCCGGAACATCATTCTGAAAGCACAGAAGCGATGTTTGCGCATATCCCTGGGCTGCGTGTGGTCATACCATCGTCACCGACTCGTGCCTACGGATTATTACTTTCCGCTATTCAGGATCCCGACCCGGTGCTTTTTTTGGAACCAAAACGCATTTATCGCATGGTGCGCCAGCAGGTTGAGGATGATGGTCAGGGCTTGCCTCTGGATACCTGTTTTACCTTGCGTCAGGGGCAGGACATTACCCTGGTTTCCTGGGGCGCTATGGTTCATGAAACTTTGCTGGCCGCAAAACAGCTGGCTAGTGAAGGTATCGAGGCAGAAGTTATCGACGTAGCCACCATCAGCCCGCTGGATATGGAGACTATTATCCAGTCCGTTGAAAAGACCGGCCGCTGCGTGATTATTCAGGAAGCGGCCCGCAGCGGTGGCATTGGTTCGGAGATCAGTGCCCGCATCAGCGAGGAAGCGCTGCTGTATCTGCAGGCACCGGTGCGGCGCGTTACCGGCTGGGACACGCCTATGCCATACCCAAAAAACGAGCACCTCTATATGCCTTCAGTCGAAGACATTATTGATGCAGTAAGAACAACACTGGAGGGAGTATGAGGTACTTTAAATTACCTGATCTGGGCGAAGGGCTGCAGGAAGCTGAAATCGTTGAATGGCATATCAAGCCCGGCGATGAGGTTGAAGAGGATCAGATCATACTCTCGGTAGAAACTGCTAAAGCCATTGTGGATCTGCCCTCACCGCAGAAGGGTCAGGTGCTGGCATTATTCGGAGCAGCTGGCGATCAGGTACATGTGGGAGAACCGCTGCTGGAATATGCCGGTGCAGCTGATGATGATAAAGGGACAGTAGTCGGCGAAGTTAAAAGCGGCAGCAAAGAAGTTGAAGTCGATCAGTTTATTATTGGTGGTAGCAGTGCCCGTGATTCCTCGCGCACATTGGCGACACCCTTAATAAAATCACTGGCCAGGCGGTTGAACGTAGATCTGGCGCAAGTCAAAGGCAGCGGCAGAAACGGTATGATAACTGCTGATGATGTGGAGAAATCGGCCCAGGTCAAACACGACTTCGGTGATGCCTTTACCCTGAAAGGTGTGCGCCGGGTGATGGCAAAGAATATGGCGCTGGCTCATGCCGAAGTGGTCGGTGTCACGATCCATGATGATGTTGATCTTCATGCCTGGGCAAAGGGCGAGGATATTACCATGCGGCTGGTGCGATCGATCGGGGTGGCATGTCTTGCTGAACCCAATCTCAATGCCTGGTTCGATGGCAATAATCTGGCATTACGACCGATAAGCCGGGTTGATCTGGGTATCGCAGTGGATACGCCGGATGGATTGTTCGTGCCGGTGCTGCGTGATGTAGCCAATCGCAAACCTGCGGATCTGCGTAAAGGTCTCGATAATCTGCGAGCGGCGGTGCAGGCGCGCAAGATTCCGCCCGCGGAGATGACTGGCGCGACGATTACTCTTTCGAACTTTGGAACCATTGCCGGGCGCTACAGTAATCCGGTGGTGATGCCTCCAATGATTGCAATTCTGGGCGCCGGGCGTATCCGTAAGGAACTGGTCGTTGATGGTGACGGTACCGCAGTTCATGCCATGCTGCCTTTGTCGCTGACCTTTGACCATCGAGCGGTAAGTGGCGGTGAAGCAGCACGTTTCCTCGCAGCAGTAATGCGTGATATTGCTTTGAAGTAGGGTCGTTTTACGCAGAGGGCTGCTAACGCCTGGTTAACTGAGGAGATTGAATAACAGGACAACAGCCCGATCCGGATAAAATCAACAGCGCGATCCACTGATTTTATCCGGGCGCTTTACTCAAGCAGTTTTCCTGAACTCTGCATTGCCTTCCACAGGTTTGCTGACAGTCTGAAAATATTGTTCAGGTGTAAATACATCAACCTCCATTGCTGCCAGCGCTGCAGCATCGACCTGCTGCAGTTGCGTCGCTTCTGCACTCGTGATTAATCCTGCCGCTAGCGCTTCAGCACTGATCTGCCAGGGCAGGCCACGAGGGATAAGCCGTTGTTTCTGCGCTTTGCTGATCTTTGCGGCAATGGGTGCGGCTTCATTCTGCAGGCGGAACGCCTTCATCAGACGGCCCGCACCTGGCCGGTCTTCAGGGGTCGGGGCTATATCGGCAGTAATGCGCTGATATTGCTCACCCAACGCCTGGATAGCGCCTGCAACCGCTGGTACCAGACGATCTGAAGGTCCACGGGAAAGCGGGTTCAAGCGCAGGAACCAGGCTGAAGGGTGGCGCAACCACCAGCCAATTACCGGGACGTTGAAATTGGCATGAATGCCTTCGAATGCTTCCTGAATCTGTGCCAGTGCGTATTCACAGGAGTACTGCAGCAGCGGCAAATCCTCGCTGCGACGGCCCTCTGCTTCATAGCGTCGCAGCGCCGAAAATGCCAGCACCTGCCAGGTTAATGCATCGGCATAACGCCCAGTAAGACTGCCTCTGGCTTTGAGTTTACCGCCCACCAGATAAAGGGCCAGATCGGTAAGCACGGCAAAACGGGTTGAGGCCCAGGCAAGGCGACGATAGTAGCTGGCAGTCGGACCGGGAACCGGGCTGCCGGCGCTGTAACCGCGGGTCAGACCGCGGACTTTGGCGCGAAACCAGTTGCTGGTGGTATGCCACAGCCAGCCGAGCAGCTTGCTGCGGAACTCAGCAACGTCATTGTTTTCGACGGCTTTAACCAGCGGCAGCGCATAGGGATGACAGCGGGTAGCGCCCTGGCCAAAGGTTATCAGAGTGCGTGTCATGATATTGGCGCCTTCCACGGTAATGCTCACGGGCGCGCTCGAATAGCCGCCGCCCAGGATATTATTCGGACCCTGCATCACGCCAGCGCCGGAGAAAATATCCATACCGTCAATAATGGCCTTCTGCACATATTCGGTGCTGCTGGATTTGAGCAATGCGGAGATAACCGGAGGCTGTTCACCGGCATCCAGCGCTGAGCAGGTATAGATGCGCGCCCCTTCGAACATATAGGCGAAAGCCGCAATGCGAGCCACCTTTTCCTGCACTCCCTCCATTAATCCAATCGGTATGCCGAATTGATGACGCACCATGGAATAGGCACCGGTCACCGAAGCGATCATTTTCATGCCGCCAATGGCGCCGGCAGGCAAGGAAACTGCGCGGCCTCCAGCCAGTTGTTCCATCAGCATCCGCCAGCCCTGACCGGCGTAATCAGGTCCACCAATAATCTGCTCTGGTGAAGCGATGACATTTTCGCCAATAATCGGGCCATTATAGAAACTCATGCCAATAGGCAGATGATGATCGCCGTTGTGCAGGCCGGGAGTCCCCTTATGCAGCATGATCACGGTGATGCCAGGATGTTCACCCTTGCCAAGCAGGTTTTCCGGATCGTGCAGCTGAAATGCCAGTGAGATCAGATTCGCGACCGGGGCCAGAGTTATATAGCGCTTGCGGAAGTTCAGCCGGATCTGAGTCTTGCCCTTATCATCGGTGAACACCACCCCTTCCGCTTTAATAGAGGCTGCATCGGAGCCGGCAGTCAATTCAGTCAGGCCGAAACAGGGCAGATATTCACCGCTTGCCAGGCGTGGCAGATACTCGCTCTTTTGCTTATCGGTGCCATAGTGTTTCAACAGTTCGGCAGCACCCAGAGAATTGGGGATCACTACAAATGTGCCGACCGTCGGACTGGCAGGGTTTATCTTCGCCATTATTGAAGATATGGCCAGTGTGGAAAAGCCCTTGCCACCGTACTCTTTAGGGATCAGCAGCCCCATAAAGCCCTGCTGCTTAATGAATGTCAGCACTTCTTCGGGTACCTGACGGCTACGCTCAACCTCATAACGGTCGAACATCAGACATAATTGCTTGGTTGGTCCGTCGAGAAACGCTTGTTCTTCAGCAGACAAGTGATTGTACGAATGTTTAAGCATTTTTTCGAAGTTCGGCGTGCCGGAAAAAATGTCTCCGTCTATCCAGACAGTCCCGGCCTCCAGGGCCTGACTTTCAGTATCGGAAATGCGCGGCAGCACATTGTTATCCCGCATGAATTTCATAATTGCCGAAAACATTTTAATCCTCCATTGTTTACAGTTGCGGTTTATCTTACACCACGTTGGACCACTATGTAGCTGTCAGTATTCTTGCGCCAGTTCCGTCTTGTTTGCTACTCTGAACTCACATGAGCACACTCGAGCACAGACCCGGGGAAAAAATGAATAAACCTCCTTATACGTCAATTCGTTCCAGATTCATAAAATCATCCGGCGGTGCCGCAATAATGGTCGGCACCCTGCTGCTGAGCAATTCGGGTATGGCGCAGCCCACTGCCTGGACAGCCCCAAGAACCGCAGATGGGGTCCCTGATCTTCAAGGCATGTGGACCAATAATACTATTACTCCGCTGGAGCGTCCGCAGCGTTTTGCTGACAAGGCTTTTCTTTCTGAAGCCGAGCAGGCCGAACTGGAGCGCGAAATAGCAGCATATACTGTAGAGAAGGACCTGCCCAGCGATCCGAACCGGCCTCCGCCCACCAAAGGTCAGATCGATCTGGAAGACAGCTACAACAACTTCTGGTTTGATTCGGGCACATCAGTCGCTATCTACAACGGTGAACGCCGAACCTCGCTGGTGGTCGATCCCGCCGATGGACGCATTCCTGCACAAACTGAAGCTGCACGTGCAAAAGCTCTGCTTGCTGTGGAACAACGAAGCAAGGCTCCTTTCGACGGCCCTGAATCCCGACCACTGGCAGAACGATGCCTGCTCTCATTCGGCTCCAGTTCCGGACCGCCGATGCTGCCGATTTTATACAACAACCATTATCAGATCGTGCAATCACCAGGTTACGTGATGATTCTGGTGGAAATGGTGCATGATGTCCGCATCATTCGCATTGATTCAGAACCGTTGCCGGCGGTGATGAAACCCTGGCTGGGCGATTCAATCGGCCGCTGGGAAGGGGATACTCTGGTTGTCGAGACCAGAAATTTCAACGCCAGTCAAAGCTTCCGTAACTCTTCAGAGAACTTTCAGGTGACCGAGCGCTTTACCCGTGCCGGTCCGGGCACCATCAATTACAGTTTTACGATCAATGATCCGGAGACATTTACCAGCCCCTGGACGGCAGAGATACCGATGAATCGCACTGACGATCGGATGTACGAATATGCCTGTCATGAGGGCAATTATGCATTACCGGGCGTGTTGGCTGGTGCCCGTGTAGAAGAGCAGGACGGGACCGCCAGCCGCTGAGCCTGACAATGGCTGCTTAGTACATTCCTTGCACAGCCATTTGCAGGGAGAACAACGCAGTTCGAGCCGTAATGTACAGGACATCGCGGTTCGGGCCACCAAACGACATATTGGCTGGTGCCAGAGGTACGGCAATCGTCTCCAGCAGTTCACCTGCGGGACTGTACACGGTGATATTGCTGCCGCCCGTCAGATACAAATTTCCCTGCTCATCCAGTGCCAATCCATCCGAACTCTGCGGAGCGAACAGCCGTTTGGCGCTGACCTGTCCGGGACCGCTGATCGTGTAAGCGAAAGTCTGATTACCCAGATGGTCAGCCACGTAGAGAGTGCTGCCATCGCGGGTGCCGATGATGCCATTGGGCTTGACCAGATCAGTAATAATGACCTGCGCCTCCTTGCTGCCTGCCGGTACATAGTAAACATGGTAGCCGGATTGCGGAATATTGGACTCATCGCCATAACGCGGGTCAGTAAAATAAATACCGCCACTGGTATCTATCCACAGATCGTTCGGACCATTAAATGGTTTGCCATTGAACTGGTCCACGACCACGGTCGGGTTGCCCTCAGAGTCCATCCGGATAATCCGTCCGCCACCGCCTTCAGCCGCAAAAAGCTGCCAGTCTGCATCAAAAAACAGACCATTAGCGCCGCGGGTATTGTCATGGAAAACCTTCAGCTCACCATCGGTTGTCCAGATATGAATGCGATTATTGGGTATGTCGGTAAAGTAAACATTGCCAGCCTGATCTGCGGCAGGTCCTTCGGTGAAGCTGAATCCGCTGCTGACTTGCTGAACCTCTGCGCCTGGCGCTATGAGTTCAGCGGCAGTCGTGCTCACTGCGAGGCCTGTTCCAATGCTGAGCAACAGTAATTGAGCTGATAGCAACTTTAAGTTTTTGATCATGGTACACACTCCTGTAGGTAAGCGATTTCGTACGAGTATACGCAATCTTTGCAGCGTAAGCCTATTGCCAGTCCCGTGGATCAACCCGGTAGTACATTTTTAGTTCTTCGAACAATTCGGCATGATGAGCAGCCAGCTGGTGAGGTTTCTCATAAAAGGTTTCGGTAACGACTGCAAAGAATTCAGCCGGGTCAGTTGCCCCATACTGATCGATGAGGGTGTGCATGTGACTGTCAGCGGCATGTTGCAGTTGAGCAAATTCTTTCGAAAATACCCGCGCCCAGTTTTTATACGCGGTACCTGAGTACAGCAACGGAGCGCCATTGGTGATGCCGGACTGATGATCAAGCTGGTGAGCGAATTCGTGCAGTACCACGTTATAGCCGTCGGAAAAATCATGAACCCCGTGCGCGACATTATCCCAGGCAAGAATGACTCTGCCGTTGCTCCAGGACTCGCCGCTAAGTGCATTTCTTCCTGCCGTAACAATCCCTGCTTCGTCATGAACATCATGCTCGACCAGGAAGCTGCTCGGATAGACCAGGATGGTTCGCAGCTCTGCATACTCAGTGCTGGGACGGTTTAACAACAGCAGGCAGGCATGCGCGGCGATAGTCAGACGAATTTCATCAGTGATCTGCAGACCTGCGCAGCCAACGATGTCTTTATGATGCAGAAAACGGGTGATCAACTGCTGGAGTTGCAACTGCTGCGCTGCGGTCAGCTTCGCGTAGACCGGCAGCTTATCTTTGACGATAGCAAGCCATGGTTCAGGAAAGGCGCGACTGTCCAGCTGTTTGCGCCGGTACACCGGGTAAACAAACGCGCCAACTGCCACAGCAATTACAATGAGCAGGATAATGATCAGGGTGAGGCTGGTAGTGATATTCATGAAATTCACAGGGGGGTCGTAAACAGGCTTCAGAAAGCAGACTTCAGAAGACCGGTGTTAGAGGGCAGCGGTGTGAGCCGGTTTAAAAGACCGGTATCTGCGACTGATAATAGCAGACGGGGCAGAAAAATCGTCATCGAAGGTTTAACCGGAATGATCGGCTGAGGTACACTCGCTGACATGAAACATAAAACAGATAAGCCCCCGGGAAAATCAAGATGAACAGAAGTGTCAGCCTGATCGCCATTGCCTTATCCGCTCTGCTGTTGAACTCCTGTGCAGATCCCGCCGATAACGGTGATGATCATGCTGCTGACGATCATGAGCTGGCGGTAGTTGAGCCCCAGCAACTGCAGGTCAATCTGCAGGAAATCGAGATAGCGCTCGGCAGTGCAGTTAAACGTCTGTGCTCCTCAGTGCTGGTTTCTGGCCGCAGCCAGCAGCACGTCATGAGCACTGAGCTCAGCAGTCCCGCTCTGGCGGGCATGAATTTCGCGATTGCCGACAATATTGTCAGTGGCAGCAATGGCGAACAGACCGTCCAGGCTCTATTCCGTCCGCATCTGGGTTGTACACTGATCAAGAACACCTCAGCACAAAGTTTGCAGGTGCAATTCGATCCGTCAAAATACCCGCTGCCATCCCTCACATCTGACGCTCCGTGGCCACTTGGCGATCGGGTAGATCTGCCGACTGAGGCCGAAGCCAGCGCGCAAGGAGTTGATCTGCCCGCTATACAAGCAGCTGTAGCCTTCGCCTTTGAGGACATGCAGCCGAATCAAAACATTGATACCCGTGCGGTTGTGGTGATTCACAAAGGGCGCATCATTGCAGAACAGTATGCTGAACCGTTTCATGCCGGCATGCCGCAACTTGGCTGGTCAATGACTAAAACTGTCACTGCGGTGCTGGCAGGAATGCTGGCCGGCGATGGGCTGCTGCATATTGATGTGCCGGCAGCGGTTTCCGAATGGCAGGCAGCTGATGATCCGCGCAGCAAAATAACGCTCAATAATCTGCTACAGATGTCCAGTGGACTGGAGTTCTCTGAAGTTTATACCGCCAATTCCATGTCAGACGTGATTCTGATGCTCTATACCACCGGTGATACTGCCGCATACACAGTCAACAAACCCTTGCAATATGAGCCTGATTCGCACTGGTCCTATGCCAGTGGCACTACCAATATCATTGCGCGCATCCAGCGGCAGCTGTTTGATAATTATCAGAGCTATTTTAATTATCCGAAAGAGCGGCTGTTCAATAAGCTGGCGATGAATTCAGCCATTCTGGAACCAGATGCATCTGGCACCTTTGTTGGTTCCTCTTATATGTATGCCACGCCGCGCGACTGGGCCAAGATAGGTCTGCTGTATATGCAGGATGGTGTCTGGAATGGTGAACGCCTGCTGCCTGAGGGCTGGGTTGAATACAGTCTGACCCCGGCCCGCGCTGCGCTAGGTGGAAACTACGGTGCGCAGATCTGGCTGAATGCCGGCGATGAAGGGGATCCGGCATCGCGTCCAATGCCCAATCTGCCGGCTAATGCTTATTATCTTTCTGGTTTCGAAGGCCAGAATATCGTGATGTTGCCGGACCAGGAATTAATTGTCATGCGCATGGGCGTGACCACCAGTGGACCACGCCCGATCTGGGCACTGACCGAAGCTATATCAGCAGCCGTTGACTGACATCAGGCCCATTTGTCTGTGTACTCAATCAGCTTCGCGGTGATTCCGTGTTCAGACAGCGAATGGCCGGCGTCAGCAATTATATGCAGCTCAGCTTCTGGAAAAGCGCGGTGCAGCTCCCAAGCGTTTTCCACCGGGCAGATCACGTCATAGCGTCCATGCACGATGACGGTTTTAAGCGCTCTGATCCTGTCGATACGATTAAGCAGGAAGTTGTCCTCGCTAAAAAATCCCTTATTGGTGAAATAGTGACACTCGATACGTGCGAACGCGTCAGCAAATTCATTCTGGCCAAATTTTTCAGCCGATGCAGGGTCTGCTAACAGCTTTAAGGTGGAACCTTCCCAGGTGGACCATGCAATGGCTGCTTGTTTGCGCACACTGGCATCCGAGGAGGTTAACCGGCGGTAATAAGCTGCCACCATATCGTGACGTTCATCTTCCGGAATTGGTTCGAGGTAGGCTTCCCAAAGATCAGGGAATATTCTGGAACAACCCTGCTGATAAAACCAATCGATCTCTTTTTTCCTGAGCAGAAAAATACCACGTAGAAAAAGCTCAAGACAGGAAGTCGGATGCGTAATGGCATACGTCAGCCCAAGGGTAGAGCCCCAGGAGCCGCCGAACACAGCCCATTGCTCAATGCTTAAGTGGCTGCGCAACTTTTCCATGTCAGCGACCAACTCCCAGGTTGAATTCTCTCTGAGTTCAGCGAAAGGCGTACTTTTTCCGCAGCCGCGCTGATCAAACAGCACTATCCGCCATTTAGCCGGATTGAAGTAGCGGCGGTAGTTCTCCATCAGGCCGCCGCCCGGTCCGCCATGCAGAAACACTACCGGCTTGCCCTCTGGATTTCCTGCTTCCTCATAATAAAGCGTGTGCAGATTTGATACTTGTAAAAAGCCGCAGTTGTACGCTTCGATTTTGGGATACATCTCGGTCATGTCAACTCCGGGCGCTGCAAAGAAGGAGTTGTGATAATAGCAACTTAGCGCAGAGTCAGTCGACACACGGCAGGGGTGTTTTACATCACCGATATGCAGATCGAATCCATGTGCCGTGATTCTTTAGATTCGCGGAATTTATAAATTGGAACAGTGTCCGCCTGCGGGGGCTTGTCCTGAACCGAGTGCCATCGGGGCAGGAGCTCTGAAGGGATCGATAGGAATAGACTGAACCTGATCTAGCAGCAGCAGGCCGATGATCAACGTGAGTGCAAGCAGTCCCACCGTACGTCGTGCTGGCATAACGCCTGATATTAATTTCATTGCGCCACCAATTGCGGTGGTATAGAAACCGCTGACATCAGTCTGGTGCGCAGTTTAATTCCCTGCCAGGAGCCAGCGAACGCAGCAAAGAACCACACCCAGCCATGCAGGCTGCCGGTTGAAACGCCACTGAAAAATGCACCCACGTTACAGCCAAACGCGACTCTCGCACTGTATCCCATCACCAGACCCGCCAGCAGCATAAGCGCCCAGCCAGAACTGCTGATTCCGGCAGTTTGTGCATCGGCAATCCGGCGCCAGCGCATCACGATAAAGGCGCCCGTAATGAGACCAATGTTGGTTAAGGAGGTGACGTCGGTAAGCAGGCTTTCCTGCAGACGCAAAGTATGAGTGGGTGCCGACCAGAAGGCCGTGCTGGCGACATCCATACCGCCGACTTCTGCGACTTTGGCACCCCAGAGGCCAAGGCCATAGACGATACCCCATGGTTGACCTGCAATGATCAGGTTTAATATCGCTAAACCGGCAACCAGTCCCGCAGCTATCCATAGTCGTGTCTGTGGCTGACGTTTACCCGGCAGCGAGCGTAGTGCAACCAGCACAGCCAGCAGCGTCAGCCCGGTCAAGGTAAGACTCAACCCCAGAGTGTTGCCAAAAATACCCTGCACGGTATACACCGGCAGGCTTCCCAGTGCGGTCCACCAGCCCAGATGCAAAGTGCCCATGAAGCTGCCAGCGATAAAGCCGATCAGTGCGATTAACGCAATCAGATTGCCACTGCCGGCATTGACCAGCGTGCCTGAGCCACAACCCATAACCACCTGCATGCTGGCGCCAAAAATAAAGGCGCCGGCTATCATTGCAAACCCAACAGGTGCATAGGCTCCGGTTAACTCAGTTGGAAAAGCCGCCAGCAACGGAAATGCCACAGCCGCACAAATCCCAATTGCAATAAACTGTGCGATAAGACCCCTGCCATCACGCTCAGTGATCAGCACTCGCCAGGGGCCGGCGAAACCGAAACGCAAACCTTCCAGCGTCATGCCCAGGCCGAGACCCGTCAGTATCAGCAAAGCCGAACGAGGACCAGCAATAACAAAAACAACTGCTGCCATAATCGCTATAAGCATCAGCAAGCCGACTCGAACTGTTGCAACGGCTACTGGCATTTATCAGCTTCCGCGCAGATTCGAGAACCAGCTTTTTGTCATATCCCAATAGATCTTTGCCCGGCCGGGCTGATTATCCATTGGACGGGCGACCTGACTCCATTCCGTCATGCTTTCAGCATACAAACGGGTATTTTCGACGCCGGCCACCTCACTGAGTACAAACCAGTTGATAGACGCCAGATGCCCGGTGTTGCAAAAGGATACAGTCATTGGGGCATCGGGACGCTCATGCAGGTTAAGGATGCTGCTGAGTTCACCTGGGCTTTTCATGCGATTGCCATCAAACCAGTTTTCGAAATTGATGTTACTGGCACCGCGGATCGTGCCGGGGCGGCCGGTCGATGCCATCAGTCCTTCAAAAAAGTCTGGCTGACGGGCATCAATCAGGCGGGCACTTTTTTGACTGACCAGTTCTTCAACTTCCGCGGTGGTCACGCGCCAGGTGTCCTGCCATTGTGGCGCATAACTGGAGGCAGTCACCGGGTCTGTGCTGACGCTTATCGGGAGTTGTGCTGCCTGCCATCCAGCGAAGCCGCCATTAAGTACGGCCAGATCCTTGACGCCCAATGACTTCAGGGTCCAATAAACCCGGGTGGCGGCACCCATATCTGCGTGATTTGCGC
Organism: Pseudohongiellaceae bacterium; assembly: GCA_041689205.1. Classification (GTDB taxonomy): domain Bacteria; phylum Pseudomonadota; class Gammaproteobacteria; order Pseudomonadales; family Pseudohongiellaceae; genus JAVVEG01. The sequence continues at coordinate 38,187 of JBDNGQ010000067.1, forward strand.
CTTGGTGGACAACGACGACCGGGGTCTCTGCAGTGATGCCGAGGCGCTGGACGATGCCGGTAAAGTGTTCAATGCCCGCCACTGCGCCGGGATTTTCCTGTGGTCCGCGCCATTGAGGGTAAGGCGAATGTACTGAACCGGGAATGTGGCCGCTGGCAAAATCCCCGGTAACGGTCACTACGCGCACCCCGGGATTGTTTTCAAGAATTGCAGCCAGTTGCGCCGCTTCAAGCATCGGCGACCAGCCTGCAGGGGCTGCCTGAACTGCCAGTGGCACAGTGAAGGCGATAAGCAAAGCGAGAAAGCGGAATATGTTCATGGGTATGTCCTGTAGGTGATGCGGGCACTGAATTGACTGCTGAATTTTCCTTGTGAGCCTCGAACAACGTGTTCGAGGCGTTAGTGTAGCCTGAACATCAGGCAGACTCTACCGTCTGGCGACCCTGCGTAACAGCTTAAATGAATAGAAAGAGCGTTGGTGACCGCGGAATATGAGGGAACTTGATGAATCGATGCCACGCATGCGCCTGGAAGAGGGTGAAAAGCAGATTGGGCCTGGTTGTAAAATCAATTTCACCTCATTAAGCACACGATTTACGCGAAGTAATGAGGTGAAATATCAGCAGTGCTTACGCTTTCGCAAGATTTGCGTTAGCAAAATCCCAGTTCACCAGATTATCAAGAAACGATGCCAGGAAGTCAGGACGACGATTCTGGAAGTCCAGGTAATAGGCGTGTTCCCAGACATCGCAAACCAGCAACGGGGTTGCGCCGCTGGTCAGTGGTGTTTCCGCATTGGCAGATTTGACAACCTTCAGTTTGCCTTTATCAGACACCAGCCAGACCCAGCCACTGCCAAATTGACCCATGCCGCCAGCCACAAACTCTTTTTTGAATGCATCGTAGCTGCCAAAAGCCTGATCAATTTTCGCTGCAATGGCGCCATTCGGAGCACCGCCGCCATTTGGGCGCATGCAGTTCCAGAAAAAGCTGTGATTGTAATGCTGACCAACATTATTGAAGAGGGCGCCGCCAACTTCCGCACAGGCTTTGACCAGGTCTTCGAGCTTGTCGGCCTTAATATCTGCATCGGCGAGCAGTTCGTTGCTTTTGTCGACATAGGCCTTGTGGTGTTTGCCATGGTGAAAGCTGAATGTTTTAGCCGTCATATGGGGTTCAAGGGCATCGCTGGCATAGGGAAGATCGGGTAGTGATAAGGTCATAGTATCCTCGGTGATATGTTTGTAAAAACAGAGCGAAAATTGCTGCACTGATCGATTTTTATTCGACAGGCAAGTGAGTAAGCAGAGGCTCGAAAGAATAAAGCACAACGCCTCTTGATTCAAGCAACTAGCGGGTTGAGCCCCCTGAATCGCCATTCTGGCTGGCATGCGAACCAAATTGCCGATCATGCCAGCCTTACTGGCGGCTTTGCGATCAACAGGATAATCAGACTACAATAGCCGCATTGACTGTGCAGACTTCTGTCGGATCAAATTCAACCATTGCCAGGGCTTCCGTAGATGAGAGACAACAACGACGATTTGCATAACATCCCTCCCATGGTTCCGTCCCGGGATGAAGTGGTGACGCGGCAACGCAGTCGTAATCAACCCGATATTGTTAATTCAGTGCCCTACAAAGAGACCGTGAAAGTCAGCACCTGGCCAGTGCGTATCATGCTAATCCTGTTATCGGTGGCGATCGGTGCGGCCGCATACGGAGCTTTCATTTTCCACGAGCGCTACGTGCAGGACATGCGGCAGGCGGACCTGCGCATTGCCGATCTCGAAAATCGTTTGTCCATGGTGGGAGACAGTGCGGAAGAGACCACGGCGAATATGATAGAGCGAGTCGATTTTAATTTCGGTGAAATCGACAAGTTATGGGCTGCGCGCAGGGCAACGAATCAATCAGTTGTGGATTTGACCGGCCGCGTGTCGCTTACCGAAACTGCAGTGAAAGAAAATAAAGACGGTGTGGAGATGACCGCTCAGCTGATTACGCAGAGTACCAATCTGATTGAGCAAACGCGCCGGGATGTCACTGAACTACGCGCCATTGCTGACAATAACAGCAGGTCAATTGCAGGCCTGAACAGTTCAGTTCAAAACCTGCAGACCGTAGCACAGGAAATGGTAAACCTTCGTGCCACATTGATTTCAGCACAGGATTTATCAGGAGGCTTGAACGAGAGGGTGGCCACGGTTGAGGAAGCGATAGAGGCAATTGATGCGTATCGATTACAGATCAACCAGACAGTTATGCGTCTGCAACAGACTATCGAAGAGGTTAGAGCGGGTAACGGCGCTTAAACCCATCCCCCCGGCAGTCGTAAATTGCGTGCTTGGCATGTGTTCGGGATCGGGTATAATGCGCGCCTCTTCGATAGAGCGGACGTGGTGGAATTGGTAGACACGCTGGATTTAGGTTCCAGTGCCGCAAGGTGTGAGAGTTCGAGTCTCTCCGTCCGCACCATTATTCATTGATAAATTCAAACGCTTGATTTCCTGGTGCTGGCGAGTTCATGGCGTCGCCCAGGGTCATGTCTGTCTTACCGTGAGGTGTTTCTCCCTGCTGGCTCTGTTCGCGCATCAGTGCGTATACTGAGTTTATGGTTAAAGCCACAAAATTAGGCAAACACACGGGCAGCGCAGCAGATGAACCAGTACTTCGATCGCCTCTGGCAAGCCCTCGCAAAGAGCAGCAAGGACGGACAAGAGCCTGATATGGCGGAGGTCCGAAAGGGCGTCAACCGCACGCTGCCGGTGATCTGGCTGCTGGGTAGAACCGGCGCCGGCAAGTCATCGTTGATCCGCAGTTTAACTGGCCTCACGGCCGCGCAAGTAGGCAATGGGTTTGAACCTTGTACGCGCACCGCAGACATGTTCAACTTTCCCGAGTCGCTGCCGGTAATGCGTTTTCTAGATACCCGGGGCCTGGGCGAGACTGGCTACGACCCGAGTGATGATCTGAAAGTCTGTGAAAAACGCAGTCATGTCCTGCTGGCTGTAGCGCGCCTTGATGATCCGGTGCAGGGCGAAGTGACCGCAGCTATCGCGGCGGTAAGCAAGCGTCGCCCGAACACACCCATTATTGTGGTCCACAACGCTGCCGATCTGCTTCCGGACGAGCAGACGCGATTCCGCGCGCGCGAGCAGATCCAGCAGGTTTTCGAGAGGGCTACAGGCAAAAAACTGCCCTTCGTTGAAACTGTACTCCTGCCTGACCTGGCTTCTGACTCTAAAACTGGTATTGAAGCGTTGGTGACGCATCTGGATAAAATCATGCCCGAAGTGGCCTTGCTGTTGGCTCGGGAAGAGCGCCGGGACGCGGAACGCAGTGGCTTTGCCGGGCTTCGCGCCAGGGTGCTCTGGTATGCCAGTGCTGCAGGCGCATCGGATGTGGCGCCAGTGGTAGGGGCCGTCACGGTCCCCACCCTGCAGGCCGCCATGCTGAGAATGCTCGGTAAGTACTACACGGTGGAATGGACCCGGGCGCGGATGACTGAGTTCACTCTGGCTTTGGGAGCTGGCGCCGCCTTCAGGTTTGCTGCCAGTTACGCGGTGCGCCAGCTGGCCAAACTGATTCCCGTGTATGGCCAGACTGCAGGCGCAGCAGCTGCGGGCACCATCAGTTTTGCCGCGACCTACGCATTGGGGCGGGCGGCAGCATTTTACCTGCACCGCACACACCAGGGGCTCGCTGTTGACACCGAAGAACTGCGCGCACTTTACACCGATGCATTGAAGAGGGCGCGCCGTGAAAGGCATTGAGAAATTGCGCCGTGCGTTTTTGCGCTGGGATCACCTGCTGGTGGTCATTGTGCTTGGATCGCCTTTTGCACTGCTGTTAGTGCTAGGGTTTCTCTGGCTGTTACAGCACAACGCGATGTTGTGGTTTCTGGCTGCAAGTCTGCTGATCAGTGCCGTGGTAGTAGTGCTGCGCAATACGCTGCGCAAGCACTGGCGTAAGGATGCGGAAACCGATGCAGGTGCTGCCGATATGTCGGTGGAGCCGGACCCGGACTGGTTGCCGACAGAAAAGGCGGTATTTTCCGATGTCAGTCAGCACATCGCAGCGCTCACCCGCACAGCGTTGCCTTGGGAAGACTTGCCTGAACAGGCTCTGGATGTGGTGAATAGAATTGCAGCTGGACTGGGTGGTAAAAATAAGAGCGCGCTGAATTTTACCTTGCCGGAAGCCTTACTGTTGCTTGAATCCACCGCCTCACGGTACCGTGAACATTTGCGCAGCAAATTGCCGTTTTCTGATCAGGTTTCTCTTGCAACACTTTACTGGCTGTGGCGCCAGCGCAACCGCGCTAACTTGTTATGGAAAGTTGCTCAAGGCGGTGGGCGCCTGGCTCGCTTTGCCTTCAACCCTGCGGCCGGGGTTTTGCGAGAACTGGAACAGATAGTCGCAGGCGGTAGTTCAGGGTTTGTGAACGAGAACATGATGGGAGTCATGCAGGCGGTTCTGCTGGAGGAAGTTGCCTACGCTGCCATTGAGCTATATTCCGGTCGTCTGCGTTTTTCTGACCAGGAGTTGATGCAAATCCAGCTCACTGCAAGCAAAGCAGACCATGAGCGTCTGGCGCTGCCAGATGCGCCTGTGCGTATCGTGTTTGTGGGCCAGACCAGCGTTGGCAAATCGACCTTGATCAACGCTTTGCTTGCCGCTGACAGCGCCGAAACTGATGCGGCCGCCACCACCCCGGATCTGGTCACATATGAGACAGAACTTGACGGCACCGCCTGTCATTTTCTGGACAGCGAGGGGCTGAGTGGTTCGACAAAGAATCTCGACAGGATGCTTGAGGAAATGACGCAGGCCGACTTGATTGTGTGGGTTATCCGCGGCAATCGCCCCGCCCGTGAAATGGATGTTCGCCTGAAGCAGCGATTTGATGCCTGGTTTGCGTCTCACCCCCGGCGTCGCAAACCCTCGGTTATCGTGGTAGCGACCGCCATGGATCAGCTTGTCGGTGCGCAGGGACAGCCTTCCGCGGCGGCAGAGGCAACCATTGCTGCCGCCGTGAAAACCATAGCCATGGATATGGAAGGTTTGCAGGTTTTGCCGGTTAGCGTCGGAGTGACGGCTTGGAACCTGGGTGTTATCACCGACGCTTTGCGCGCCGAGTTGGCAGAGGCAAAACGGGTGCAGCGTAATCGGCGTCGGGTAGAAGGCGCATCGCGTGATGGTCGACTCCGAAGTCAGATCAGAAAAGGCGGACGTGGCGTCAGGCAGGGTCTCAAAATGGCAGGTAACCGCGCCTCCAAGGCGATCGCCAGTAACAAGGAGAAACGGAAACCACCAGAGTAACGGCATCTCCGATGAATACCCGGTTATGCCCTGAATGCCGAACCCTGAAGTGGTCAATCCCTAGGGAGCCTCTGAATAACTCTATGGTCACTCTGGCCTTCAGCCGATTTCGCTGGCAAGGCGAACTTGCGCCGGCATGCGTCCGCCTGTCAAGCAAGGGCAACGCAGCCAGCGGGATCGGCTGAAGGCCCCTTCGGGCG
>JBDNGQ010000068.1:0-13665 GCA_041689205.1 Pseudohongiellaceae bacterium
TCTCGACCTGCGAGCTCAACAATATTATTCTTATCCACGGCGGTGTATCTCCTCAGGTTGGTTTGGTGTGTGGTAACAACAAATCAACCAGATACGCCGCTTTTTTTCAACTGCTTAAACACCAGATTCGGTTATAACTCGTCTGGCGCGCATCGGTACTTCAGCGGTCCAGGAAGTGGTGAAGACGGCTGGGTCATCCATGGTAAAGTTGTAGACGATCTGGTCGTCCGAAACCCGGGTAAAACGCTCAGTGACGGTTAGGCTTTCACTGGCACCGCGATACGATTGCTGAGGATGAAAGTTCTTAGTGGTCACCACCAGCGTGTCACCATCCCAGCGCCCAACAGAGTCTCCCATCCACTTAACCCTATGCTCGGACAGGTTTTCATCATCGATGCGGATAATGCGCGCATCATGCACCATCTCTACCAGAATCATTACGTATTCGGGAGTCTGTACAATCTGATAATTGTTGTTGTACATGACCGGCAGCATGGGTGGGCCGGAACTGGAGCTGAACGACAACAGGCAGCGTTCACCCAGTGGGCGAAGTTCAGGGCCGTCGAATGGTCCGACGCCAGGCTGGCGCCGCCACTGCGCAGCCAGACCCTGCGGGTCGCCTTCTGTCATTGGAATACGTCCATTGGGCGGGTCGATAATCAGAGAAGTGCGGTATTCACCATTGATGATGGCAACATTAGTACCGCGATCCAGCCAGAATGTGTTGTAACCGGCATCGGTGTTGCCATCAGCAGGAGGCGCACGATCCGGATCACTGGGCTGGTCGGCCTGTTCAAGACGGCTCTGAGCCATACGTTCGCGCTCAAGGGCCTCCTGTTCGGTCAGGAAGCCTTTGTCACCAAATTCCTCAGGACGCTCCAAAGGAGTCTGGGTGGCGTTGCTCCAGATACCCTGCAGGTCTGGTTTGCCATCCGGTGTACGTGGCACGGTCCATTCATTGCTGAAGACCGGCCCACTGATGAGCAGGGTGGCGACGCTGATACCCAGTAATTGATGTTTCATCGAAAGCACTCCAGTCATTATTTTTATGATTTTTTTTGCTGGTTGATATGAGAGCAACAATTCGCCGATTGCCATTGCTGGCAATTCGTTTGAGCGCAGCTCAGATACCATTCAGATAATCCAGTGCCAGCGCGGTCATTGCCTGCACGCCGACAGGCAAGGCACGCTCATCAGCAAAGAAGTAGGGTGAGTGATTCGGGTATACCATTTTCGGGTCATCAGAACCAATACCCAGGAAGAAAAACATGCCAGGAACTTCGTTGGCATAGTAGGAGAAATCTTCCGCACCGGTGATCTGTGGTGATTCCACCAGGCCATCTCCCACTACCCGGCGCAATGTTGATGACATGGCCCTGGTCAGTTCAGGATCATTTGACGTTACCGGATAGCCGAGACTTATATCAACTTGAGCTGAAGCACCTGCACTGGCTGCAATCTGGGTAGCGGTCCGCACCACCCGGTCATGAATCTGCTGACGGGTATTGGCGTCGAAGGTGCGCAGGGTGCCGATCATTTCCACAGAATCTGGAATGATGTTGCTGCGAATGCCGCCATTGATAGCTCCGACGGTGACAATAGAAGGCGTTAGGGTAGAGTCGAGCTGGCGGCTGGGGATAGTCTGCAGGCCCATAATGATTTGCGCTGCAACCACGATTGGATCTATTCCTGCCCAGGGAGCCGCACCGTGGGTCTGTTGCCCCTGGACCTTGATGGTAAAGGAGTCACTGGATGCCATGGTTCCACCTTCACGCACGGCAATGGTGCCGGCGGGAATTGGCCATACATGCAGGCCAAAAACTGCATCTGGACGCAGCGTGTTAAAGAGACCTTCCTTTAACATTAACTGAGCACCACCTTCCTCGCCTTCCGGTGCGCCTTCTTCAGCAGGCTGGAAAATAAACATGACTGTGCCAGGCAGTTCTTCGCGCAAGCCAGCCAGAACCTGCGCTGTACCCATCAATATTGCAATATGGTTATCATGTCCGCAGGCATGCATGACGCCGACATCCTGACCATTGTATTGAGTGCGTTCTTTAGAGGCGAACGGCAGATCAATCAGTTCCTGCACCGGCAGGCCATCCATATCTGCTCGTAATGCGACTACCGGGCCGGGACGACCACCGCGCAGAATGCCGACTACACCAGTATGAGCAATGCCAGTTTGCACTTCCATGCCTAGCGATTGAAGGTGTTCCGCAACGATTGCAGAGGTGCGGAATTCACGGTTGCCAAGCTCCGGGTGTTGATGAAAGTCGCGGCGCCATTCCACTACCTGCGGCATTACCCGATCGACCAGCGACTGCACATTTTCCGGCAACGCAGCTTGCTGTGCAAACGATGTCTGGCTGAGTAACAGGAGGAGAGCAGGCAGGTAGCGGATTTTCATGTTTGACAGACTCCGATATCGACAAGTTTAAAAGGCCCAGCTTAACTCAACAGTCAGTAACTCTACAACGCAGTTTACAAGAGCCTCTACGCGGCTGCATGTGGCTTTGCTTACAGCCAGCCTTTGCGCTTGAATAACAGATAAGGAGTGACACCTGATAACGCCATCAGTCCCAGCGCCCAAGGGTAACCCAGACCCCAGTTCAGTTCAGGCATCAACGCAAAATTCATTCCGTAAATACTGGCGATCATGGTAGGGGGCAGAAACACCACTGCAGCGATAGAGAATATCTTGATAATTTTGTTCTGTTCGATACTGATGAATCCCATCGCGGCATTCATCAAAAAGTTAATCTTATCGAATACAAAACTGTTATGCGGCAATAGAGACTCAATATCACGCAACAGTTCACGCGCGGTCTCTGCATGGTCTGCAGAAAGTTTGCCATGGCGCAGCAGGAAGGTCAGAGCGCGCTGTGTGTCCAGCAGACACAGGCGGACCTTACCATTGGTATCCTCATGCATGGCCAGTTCATCAATATCGGATTCGATAGGATCATCGTTTTCTTCCAGTACATGATTGCTGGTGCGCTCGAGGCCGGTATAAACCTCTTCGAGCGTGTCGGCGAGATCGTCGATTTTTATTTCAAATAAGGCCAGCAGGATAGATACCGCATCCAGGGCCATGCCAGGTTGGCGCTTGGCCCGCATACGCATTAATCGAAAGGCAGGAATTTCACGCTCACGCAAGGTTATTAACTGACCCTCGTGCAGTGTAAACGCGACCGATGAGTTACGACGACGGTCTTCAACCGTGTGCAGAAACAGCGAATGGATGTGCAGGCCGGCTTCGTCCTGATAAGAACGCGCGCTGGCCTCGATTTCCTCAACATCCTCAGTTTCCGGCAAAGGCAGTCGATGCTGAGTTTCCATCAACGCCCGTTCCTCTTCCGTAGGATCGACGAGATCAAGCCACAGGGCGTTACTGAGCGCATGCAGTTTAAGATTGTCCTGAGCCTGAGAAGGGATCAGGTAATTTTCTTTATTCAATTCATAGATAGTCAGCATGGCCGCTTTACTTCAGATTAAAGTATCAGGTTACAGGTATTTATCAGTTACTGCTCCTTCGGAAGCTGATGACACAGTCTTAGCGTACTTGGCCAGCACACCGCGGGTATAACGTGTGGCGGGTTTCTGCCATGCAGCAAGGCGTGCAGCAATCTCATCATCACTCAGATGCAGCGTCACTTCCTGCTGTTCTGCATCGATGGTGATGCGATCACCATTCTGGACAATCGCGATGGGGCCACCTTCGATGGCTTCAGGTGTCACATGACCAACGACAAAGCCATGGCTGCCACCGGAGAAACGGCCGTCGGTAATCAACGCGACTTCCAAGCCCAGACCCTTGCCCATAATGGCCGAGGTGGGACTCAACATTTCGCGCATTCCCGGGGCACCTTTAGGGCCTTCATAACGGATTATCAGTACGTCACCTTTAACAACTGTTCCATCCAGAATGCCACGCAGTGAATCTTCTTCGGAATGGAAGACGCGCGCGGTGCCGGTAAATGTCAGTCCTTCTTTGCCAGTGATTTTTGCGACCGCGCCTTCAGGGGCCAGATTGCCTCTTAATATAACCAGATGGCTGTCTGCCTTGATCGGATTATCCAACGGTCGGATTATTTCCTGGCCTTCAGGGTAGGGCTGCACATTAGCAAGATTTTCGGCCATAGTCTGTCCGGTTACCGTCATGCAACTGCCATCAAGCATGTTGTTATCGAGCATCATTTTCATCAAGGGTTGAATGCCGCCGATTTTAATCAGCTCAGACATCAGAAAACGGCCGCTGGGACGCAGATCTGCCAGCATCGGTGTGACTTTACCAATGCGGGTAAAGTCATCCAGTGCCAATTCGACGCCGATGGTGTGAGCCATCGCAATCAGATGCATGACCGCATTGGTCGAGCCACCCAGCGCGATCACCACTTTAATGGAATTCTCGAACGCTGCTTTGGTCATGATGTCGGATGGTTTGATATCCTTGTTGACCAGATTCATGATCGCTTCGCCAGCGCGCAGACAGTCATCAATTTTATCGTCTGAGATGGCATCCTGAGCCGAACTGTTCGGCAGACTCATGCCCAGCGCCTCAATCGCTGACGCCATGGTATTGGCAGTGTACATGCCGCCGCAGGAGCCAGGGCCTGGTATTGCCGTCTCTTCGATATTTTTTAATTGAATATCAGAGACGGTGCCGTTGGCGTGACCACCGACGGCTTCGAATACGGACACGATGTCAGTGTGATTCTTTCCGGGTTGAATGGTGCCGCCATAAATGAAAATTGACGGGCGGTTCAGGCGCGCCATTCCCATAAGGCAGCCGGGCATGTTCTTATCACAGCCGCCGATAGCGATGATGCCGTCATGGCCCATACAAGCGGATACCAATTCAATGGAGTCGGCAATGACCTCGCGTGAAACCAGCGAGTACTTCATGCCCTCAGTGCCCATGGAGATACCATCGGAGACAGTAATGGTGTTATAGATAATGCCCTTGCCTGCAGCCGCATCCACGCTGCGGTTAACTTCCTCGGCCAGTTTATTGATATGCATATTGCAGGGTGTGACCATGCTCCAGGTGGAGGCGATGCCAATCTGCGGCTTTTTGAAGTCGGCATCGTCGAAGCCAACGGCGCGTAACATGGCGCGGCTGGGTGCGTGTTGAACGCCGTCTACGACCTGACTGGAATATTTACGATTATCTTTGTCACTCATCAGGAAGCATCCGTGGGCATGCAGCGCTGCTGGCGCTGTCTTTGAAGGTTAAAACAGGGCGGAACTATACACCAGCGCCCTGTTTCTGGGTAGTGTCGACACACTCCGGTGAGTGGCTGATTAGTCGTTGTCAGAGCTTATTTCACAGCTGTTGGTCGTGTGCTGCAGGTCGCCGGTGGTATTTTTCCAAGAGCTCGGTTCGCTTTAAATAGTGATTGAGGTAATATCAGACGGTTTCGAATGTGACGCTCAGTTAAGCAAATACTGAGCAGTGACCGGGTTTAAATTTGTGTCCTTCGATGCGACCGGGCCGGTCGCTCAGCGCTGACTATATGATTGTTAATTCCGGCTATGCCAGGCTTGGGCAGATTCCGGGTAATGTGGTTCTGGTATTTAAATTGCCTGAAAATTAATTAATTACAATAAGATACGTAGTTTTACTCGTGTGGAATTCCAAGTTTGCTCAATACAGAGGTGAAATTAAAATGACAATAAAATTCCCGGCACTGCTCTCGATGATGGCTGCGGCAACTCTTCTTGCCGCCTGCGGTCCAGCCGATGATCAGGCTACCGAAACTGTTCAGCCAGACTCTCCAGTCGCAGCAGCGGTTCGTCCTGCTACGGATTATCGTGCAGCGGTAAACGAAACCCGTCTGGTTGCAGCGGATAGCGAACCTGACAACTGGATGTCAACGGGTCGTGACTATGGTGAACAACGCTTCAGCCCACTTGATCAGATCAATCTTGATACAGTAGCTCAGCTTGGTCTGGCCTGGCATGCTGAAATCGACAGCAGCCGCGGTCAGGAAGCCACACCGATTGTGGTTGATGGTGCGCTCTATGTCAGCACCGCGTGGAGTATGGTCAAAGCCTATGATGCGCGCATCGGTCGCAAGCTCTGGGAATTCGATCCGGAAGTGCCACCGGCTAAAGGCGTAGATGCCTGTTGTGATGTGGTCAACCGTGGCGTGGCAGTCTGGGATGGCAAGGTTTTTGTTGGCACCATCGACGGGCGCCTGATCGCGCTGGATTCTAAAACCGGCGCCAAACTCTGGGATGTTGTCACCGTAGATCAAAGTCAGCCTTATACCATTACCGGTGCGCCCAGAATTATTAAAGGCAAGGTCATTATCGGCAATGGCGGTGCTGAATATGGTGTGCGCGGGTATATCACCGCCTACGACGCTGATACCGGTGCAATGGACTGGCGTTATTACACCATCCCTGGTAATCCTGCCGATGGCTTTGAACAGCCGGAGCTGGAATGGGCAGCAAAAACATGGAACGGTGAATGGTGGTTACAGGGCGGCGGCGGCACGGTCTGGGATTCGCTGGCTTATGATGCTGAGTTGAATCTCTTATATGTCGGTGTTGGCAACGGCTCACCCTGGAATCAGACGCTGCGCAGCCCTGGTGGTGGCGATAATCTGTTTCTGACTGCGATTGTTGCGATCAATCCTGACGATGGCAGCTATGTCTGGCACTACCAGACTACACCTGGCGAAACCTGGGATTACACTGCGGTTCAGCAGATGATTGTCGCAAATCTGATGATCGGCGGAGTGGAGCGCAAGGTGGTGATGCAGGCTCCCAAAAACGGTTTCTTCTATGTGCTGGATGCAGCCACTGGCCGACTGATTTCAGCAGAGAACTTTGTGCCGGTTAACTGGGCCACCCATATTGATATAGAAACCGGTCGGCCTGTTGAAATTCCAGGTGCGCGCTATGATGAAACCGGCGTACCGGCGATTATTCAGCCTGGACCGCAGGGTGGTCATAACTGGCATCCGATGTCATTTAGTCCTAAAACCAATCTGGTTTATATTCCTTCGCGCGAACAGTTTATGGCCTATGTGCCTGAAACGGATTTCATTCGTTCAGAGCGCGGCTGGAATACCGGTACTGACTTTGCTGCCGGCAGTGCAGTGATTGCCGCCGCGGGTGATGCAGTGCCTGAGCGCAAATCCTATCTGCTGGCATGGGATCCGGTACGGCAACAGGAAGTCTGGCGGGCAGAGTGGGAGCATGCCAGCGAATCGGCAGGCGTACTTAGCACGGCTGGTGGCCTGGTATTTCAGGGCAATGCTGCCGGTGAGTTGGTTGCTTACCGGGATGATACCGGCGAGCGCGTCTGGTCGGCGATTACTCAGGCTTCAACAATCGCCGCCCCCGTGAGCTATAGGGTCGATGGTGAGCAGTATATAGCCGTGCTTTCCGGTGCAAGATCATTGCCACAGAGCGGCCCTGGTGTAGTTGGTCGTACTACTCAGTCGTCTACGAATAACTCACGCATGCTGGTGTATAAACTGGGCGCTTCAGTCAGCCTGCCCAATCAAATTATCAGTGATGAGGCTCAGACCGGTGGTGAGAGAGTGCTGAATCCACCAACGATGACGGCATCGCATGAAACCATCGCTCAGGGCGAGCAAGTTTATGGTCGCCTGTGCAGCGTCTGTCACGGCCCAGCGGCAGTCAGTGACAGTGGCGGCACCTTCCCGGATCTGCGTTACAGCCCGCGTTTGAATACCGCTGAGCTGTGGAGTGCTGTTGTCGTTGATGGTGAACTGGAGTCTGGCGGAATGGTCTCTTTTGCCAGCGTACTGCAAGGTGACGATGCCGAGGCAATTCGGGCTTACGTTGTATCCCGCGCTACCGAAGACAGAGACGCGGGGCAGTAATATTGCAGCCGGTGCAGGTTTCCAAACACGCACTGGTTTAAACTTTCGCTTACCTGTCAGAACATCAGGCAGAACATCAGGCAGAACATCAGGCTATGACTGAAATCTATTACAGCTATTTGGAATCACCGGTCGGCAGTCTGCTGCTGGCGGGCGATGGTAAGTCACTTCATCTGATTGGTTTTCCTGATGGCAAGGCAGCCAAAAAACCTCAGACTGACTGGCTGCGCCGCAACGATGTGTTTCAACAGGAGAAAGAGCAGTTGAGTGCTTATTTCGCCGGTGATCTGCAACAGTTTGATTTAGCACTGACTCCTCAGGGTACGCCTTTTCAGCAACTGGTCTGGCAGGCATTGCTGCAGATACCCTATGGTGAAACCCGCAGCTACGGTGAGATTGCTGCGGTAATCGGCCAGCCTGCTGCAAGCAGGGCGGTTGGTGCAGCTAATGGTCTGAATCCATTGCCAATCGTGATTCCCTGCCACCGGGTAATAGGCAGCACCGGAAAGTTGGTGGGATTTGGAGGCGGCCTGGCTACCAAAGAACATCTGCTGGCGCTGGAGCGGGCAGCCGTTCCCTTTGCATTGGCTTAAAAGATTTAACCTTAACTACTTAGATTAAAGTTATGAATATTAAGGATTTATGATGTCTTTGAAGGTGGTTATTTTTGACTGGGATGGAACTCTGGTAGATTCTGTGGAACATATCGCGGAGAGTCTGCACGCCGCAGCTGAAGAACTCGGATTCCCAACACTTGAGCGCATTGCCTATAGAAATATTATTGGTTTAGGAATGGTGGAAGCGCTGAAGTCGCTCTATCCTGGGATCAGTTCTCAACAAATGCAGGACATCCGCGAAGGCTACAGCCGCTGGTTTTTTTCAAAACCCACGACACCGCAACATGTCTTCAAAGGTATGGCTGAAGTGCTGGCTGATCTGGGCAACGCCGGTCTTGGCCGTGCCGTAGCAACGGGAAAAAGCCGCAGGGGACTTGATGCGGCTTTAGTATCGAGTGGTCTGCACACGCACTTCCAGGTTACCCGCTGCGCTGACGAAACACGCTCCAAGCCCGACCCGACAATGCTGGAAGAAATAATCCGTTTTTATGATATTTGTGCGGATGAGGCTTTAATGATTGGCGATACCAGCTACGATCTTGAAATGGCTCAACGCATCGGCATGCCGGCCATTGGTGTGCAGTGGGGAGCCCATAATGAACTTACCCTCAAGAAATTCGGTCCACGCTCGGTCGTCAGTTCAGTGACTGATCTTAGAGCAGAACTGGGACTCTGACAGCGCAAGACCCGACCAAACATAACCTGAAGTTCTCTGGAAACACCTTATGCAAAGCAGTCAACAGCAGATAATCTCCCATGTATCGCAATGGCTTGATGCTGGCAAAGCGGTCTGGATGTGCACAATTTTAAAGACCTGGGGTTCTTCTCCACGGCCGATCGGCTCGATGATGGCCTGTACCCTTGATGGCGAACTGATTGGATCAATCTCGGGTGGTTGCATTGAGGAAGATTTTCTACAGCAGTTACGCGATGGCAGTCTTAAAGCTCAATTTGATCTGGAAGGGCGACCCTTCCTGGTAAAGTATGGAATAAATGCGGAAGAAGCGGCGCGTCTGCGCTTGCCCTGCGGCGGGCAGTTGCACGTTCTGCTGGAATTTATCAGCGCTGGTTCTGCAAGCCAGCAGGTATTCAGCACCTTGCATAATGCGCTGGAGAACCATCAACGCATCAGCCGGGTAGTGGATCTGCGCGACGGCACCATCAGTGCTCACAATTCCTCAGCCGATGAAGCCGTCGAATATAACGAGGAAAGGCTGGTACACAGTCTGAGCCCGAAGTATCGCCTGCTATTACTGGGCGCCGGAGATGTTGCCCGATATGTGGCTGAGATGGCGCTGGCGCTGGAGTATGAAGTGACTTTGTGCGATCCGCGACCTGCTTATCTGGAAAACTGGCATGTGGATGGGGTGCAGCTTAGCCCTGAATTACCCGATGATATTGTCCGTGACAGTTTCAGCAATCCCTTCAGCGGTATCATTGCGCTCGCACATGACCCTCGCGTGGATGATATGGCGTTGATGGAAGCACTTAAGACCGATGCATTTTATATTGGCGCCATGGGTTCTGAAAAAACCTCAGAGAACCGCAGATTGCGTCTGCCTGAACTGGGCTTGAGTGCAGCCGAGATTGATCGCCTGCATGCGCCGATAGGATTTCAGATAGGCAGCAAAACCCCTGCCGAAATTGCGATTGCCATTATGGCTGAGGTGACAGCGGTGCGGCACGGTCACAGCAGATAGTCAGCAGGTTTTCGTTTCTTCAACACCACCCTGCATGCACCGGAATACCCGATGTGCTATTGCCATCGGGGCCGGGCGGTGTGTCACGAATATGGTGGTAATTTTCAGCTTTGCAATTTCCTGCAGAATCAACCCTTCTATCTGTGGATCAAGATTTGCAGTCGCTTCATCGAGAAACAGCACGCGCGGATTTTTGTAAAATGCACGCGCCAGCAATACCCGCTGCCCCTGACCCGCAGACATGATTGATCCCATATCGCCAATCTGACTGTTGTAGCCCATCGGCAGGGTGTGCAGAAACTCGTCAATATGTGCCATGCGACCCGATCGCAGCAGCAGCTGATAATCCACGTCATCCGCAAACAGCGTAATGTTGTCCATGATTGAGCCAGATAACAGCTGATCAGTTTGCAGCACCCCGGCACAAACATTACGGAACTGCCGCAGCCCGGTCTGCCGAATATCGAAGCCGTCCACTTTCAATACCCCATTAGTGGGTTGCAGCAGCCCTGCCATCACTTTCAACAGCGTTGATTTACCCGAACCCGAAGGGCCTGTCAGTGCTATGATCTCACCCGCTTTAAAGTGCAGATTTACATCATGGACTACCGGTACATCAGTGCCTGGATACGAGTACGAAATATTCTCCAGGCTCAAACTACCGGCGATGGGTTGCCGCAGTTTTGGCATATGTAAATTTTCAAATTCTTTTTCTGAGCAGCTTATATCAGAGACTCGTTCGAGCTGCAGTTTCACCAGTCGGATCTGCACTATCTTATCGACGAAGGATTTTATCGAAGAAGAGAAGTTTCCCTTCAGTGCGATGAAGGCGCTGAGAAAACCCAGCGTTATCTGACCATCCAGCACCAACAGTGCGGCCAGATAAATAATCAGCACGTTCTCCAGACCATAAAGCACACCGTACACAGTCTCAATATTGATATTGAACCTGGTCAGTACCACAAGACTGTTAATTTGATCCGCATAGTAATTGCGCCACAGTGCAATCAGGGGTAATTCGCGGCAGTAGAATTTAATGATTTCGATGGTGCGCATGTTCTCCATCAGATTCGTGCTGGTCTTCGCATCAGCGATGATCTTTTTTTCCTGCAGAGCCTGAATTCGCGGAATCAATGCAATCTTTAAAACCGTTGTAATCAGTACGAACACCAGCACCACGAAGGCAAGCATCGTATTAAAGTAAAACATCACTGACAGGGTCAGAATTGCAAACACGCCATCCAGCACCACGGTAATCAGGTCTTCGGTAATAATGCGGCGAATCTCGTGGATTGAACCAAAACGCGAAACCAGATCGCCGACATGCCGCTTTTCAAAATATTCAACCGGCAGGCTCATCAAATGGTTAAACACATTGCCGGCCATCTGAAAACCCAGTTGATTGGCAAAATACAGCTGGACCTGCGAGCGGGCATAATGCATCGCCACAGTCGTCACCGCCAGCATGAAAAATCCAATCGCGATCATCGCCAGAAAATCAGCATCCTGTTTGGCCAGGCCCTCATCAATCACCAGTTGCATATAGAAGGCGCTGCCAATTGATGCCAGTTGTATTAACAGCGACAAAATGAACAGCTGTGCTACCGCCGAGTAAAATCCTGCGGTACGCTCAAATAAATCCTGCAGCCGTGAACGCAGCACCTGGGTCTGACGTTTAAAGCCAGCCGCAGGCATAAGCTCCACCGCAATACCGGTAAAATGGCTGCCGATTTCAGTGAATGAGTAATGGCGTTCACCAACGGCCGGATCATGGAGGGTCAGGGTGTTTTTGTTGATCTTGCGCAGTACCACAAAATGATTCATATCCCAATGCAGCACGGCTGGCAGTTGCAGCTTGTTCAAGTCGGCAGGTTCCAGTCTTAACGATCTGCTGCTTAGCCCCAGCGCATTGGCGACATTAATAATATCGTTCAGGTTGGCGCCTCTGCTTGAAACTGTGTAATCCCTTCTTAAGGTGTTCAGATCGATATGTCGACCGAAGTATGCGGCAATCATGGCGATGCAGGCCAGTCCACATTCAGTCCGTTCGGCCTGAAGAATGATCGGCAGTTTATTACCGGCACGAAACAGTTTATCCATCATAGTTTTCTGCCAAGGCTGGTGAACGGCTTAAACAGGCGCTGCAGGATAGTCTGCGTATCGGTATGAATTTCAGCTGAAAACTGCATACCAGAGCGCAATTGGCGCAGCTTCGGGTCGTTGACATATTGCTGCTGTAACTGTGCTTTGAGCAGGTAAACCGGCTCCGGTAATTCGATCGGAATCAGAAACTCTCTGGGGTCCAGCACGGTCTCACTTATACTGGTAATTTGAGCGCTGAATCGTCCATAGGTCTGGTAGGGATACGCATCGTAGGACAACATCAATAGCTGTCCGGATTCAACTTTTCCAAGGGCGCGGGAGGGCAGGTACAACAAAGCTTCCAGCGTGTAGGTGGCGGGAATAAGTGTGAGCAGAGGCACTCTCGGGTCAGCATAATTACCGGCACTGGACAAGAGGTTGAAGACATTGCCATCGACCGGTGCCGTGATGGTAAATGTGCTGCTTGATTCAAGCTCCTGACGTCTGGCGCTTAGCTGAGACAGCGCACTTTCAACCCCCAACAGTTCATCTTGGATAAGCATCGGATGCAGTTCCAGTTGCTGCCGGGCATCTGTCAGGCTCAGCTGTTTGCTTTCAATCTGCAACAGATTAGTCTTGCTGGCCTGCAGGAAATTATAATATGCAGACAGTTTTTGATTATGTTCAGAAAGTGAAATCGCTCCTCGTTGTAACAGGACCCGATTACTGTTGTACTCCTGCTCAGCAAGTTCCAGCCGCCGCATCAGCACCTGGTTCTCTTCATGCAGCAGCGCAAGTTCGCGTTCGTAGACCTCAGCCCGGCTGTGCAACTGCTCTGCATTTAATCGAGCACGTTTATGAATCAGATTCAGCTGGTCCAGCAGATGCGTTTTTTGCTTATCAAGATGTTCCAGCAACACGCTGCTGGTCTGCTTGCCAGCGGCATCAAACTGACTGTCTGTTACTGTGGCCAGGATATCTCCCGCCTGCACATACTGGCCCTCATGACTGACTATGTTCTGAAAGACGCCAACCCGAGCACTGTAGATTTTGGTTTCACCTTCCAATGGACTGAGATAACCGCGTACCAGCTGGGTCTGCTTGATCTCTGCAAAGGCGGCAAGAAACAGGAACAGGATAAAAATCATGGTGAGTACAGTAATAAGAATTTTTACAGAAAGGGGCTGGTAGAAAACTGCACTGCCATATCTTGGGCCGGTACTGGCACGGACTGCTTCTGCTCTGAACAGTTCTCTACTCATAGACTGCACCGCCTTTTCCTGTGGTGTTAACGCAACGGCTTTTAAGTCTGCGATGGCGTTTTTTCAAAGTAGCTGAACACAGATAACAGATACTTCCATTGCGCAGGATTCGCTCGAATCCATTTTTCCGCCAGTACAA
>JBDNGQ010000069.1:0-20473 GCA_041689205.1 Pseudohongiellaceae bacterium
ACGCCCGCCCGAAGGGGCCTTCAGCCGATCCCGCTGGCTGCGTTGCCCTTGCTTGACAGGCGGACGCATGCCAGCGCAAGTGCGCCTTGCCAGCGAAATCGGCTGAAGGCCAGAGTGACCATAGAGTTATTCAGAGGCTCCCTAGCTCAGCCTTTTGCACCTTCTGCTCAAAACCAGTATTTTATCCGCTGCCGATAAAGTAGAATCCCGCGCCGCATCCATACCCGTTCCCCGCATACGCTATTGAGACCAAAGGCATGCTCCGCATCAGATATTGCATCAGGCAGATTCTGCAGATTCCTTCTGCACCCTGTCTTCACATCGCTTCTAATATGGCTGTTTGCGAGCCTTTGCGAACCATACCGCTGCGAAGCGGGTGCCTGGCCCTGTTGACTGCCGCAGCCTTGTTTGCCTCGTCTGAAAGCCGCAGTGCCGACAACGCCAGTTTCAGCAGCTCCGAGGCAGAGCTTTCAGCCCTTGCAGTTCCGCTTGAGGCTTGTCTGCTGGCACAAGCGCTGCTGGAGGCGAATAACTCCCTCACGGTAGCGGAAGTGCGTGCAGCGTGCATGGCACAGATTGCTGCTCTTGCAAACACTGCCGGTTCTCAGACGGCCGGTTCTGAGACGAGTGGATCCGGTATAGCAGGTATCGAAAACATCAGTATGCCCTCAGCCACTGCCCGCAGTTTTGTCTATGAAGCAGACAGTCAACGTTTCTTCCGACCTTACAAGAATAACTATCTGGTGTTTGGTGGCATGAAGAATCATGACGACACCCCGGCCTTCAGTGGTAATAATCTCGATATCAAGTTTGAGCTTGGCATGATGTTCAGCCTGATCCCGAGCAGCGGCAGCGAGTCCGGTTTCATCCCCCTGCACATAGGTTACTCACAGCGCTCCTGGTGGGACATCTCTGAACCCTCCGCGCCGTTTCAGGAACACAATTACAATCCAGAAATTTTCTGGGACTTCACCCGCAACACGCTTAATGCCCCCTCATTGCTGACCAATCTGCGCAATCTGTTCTTCATTGATCGCATCGGTGTGGAGCATCAATCCAATGGCTTGAATGAGGAGCGATCCCGAAGCTGGGACAGAGCGTATCTGGAACGTGAGTTTGTATTCAGCGAGGCTTTGAGTTTCAATCTGAAACTATGGCATGTTCTTAACAAAGGACTATACAACGAAGATATCACTGACTTTCTTGGCGATGCGCAGCTGACTACTCACATCACCTTGAATAATATGTTTGATATCGATATTAAAACCATGAAAGGTCATGAGACTGGAAAGATCAGTTATCAGGTAGATCTGACCCTGCCGATGTCACAGTGGGTCAGTAGTAAACTTTTTCTAAGTTATTACGACGGCTATGGCGAGGCACTGATTAATTATAATAAACGCAGCAAGAGTCTGCGTGCTGGTTTTTATTTTCCGTTGCGGCTGATGTGGATGTAGAGCGCTTACTGCTTCTGCATTTTTTTACGCGTGGCCTCAAGCGTGGCCGAAAACATTTCTGTGTAACGTCCGCCCAATGCGACCGCCTGCTGTGCATGCTCCAGCGCGCGCTCTTGTTCACCCTGCTCTAAAAACACCTGAGCCAGATTATTGTGGGCCACTGCGTAGTCCGGATTGTGTCGCAGCAGACCGGTGTAGACCTGCGCAGCCTCTTCAAAGCGCGCTGCGGAATAATAGGAATTGCCCAGACCCATGGCCAGGTTAATGCTTTCAGGCCAACGCTGCAAACCGTTGCGATAAAATTCCTGTGCTGATTCGCCAGGCTGCACACGTTCAAAGGCAGCCACCGATTCAAAATACGGCAACTCCTCGGCGTTGACTGGCATCTCACCCGGTTTCAATACCACAAAGGCCCAATGTTCACTGCGCGCCCAGGTACGTTCAAAAACCTTCACAGACAGACGGTAATCTTTAATCGTTCCAGAGCGCAGGATCAATTCTTTATTATCCAGATCATAACCAATCACAACGGCATAATGCCATTGTGGATACCAGCTTAGACCCAGATTCTGCATCACCAGCACCGGACGACCCTCGCGCACCTCATGCAGCACGTCTTCCAATGCAGGGGCTAATTGGTAAGAGGCACGGCCATAGGCTCTGGCGGCCGCAAGCATCTCTATCTGCAGGGAGCCCTGACGGGCAGGTACATAAACTCGGGACACCAGTTCATCGGGAGTCACTGCTACGGAGCTGGCCTGCAGCACGGTAGCCAGGGCGGCGGGACCACACTGATAATCTTCCTGAGGATAGAAGGGGACGAAATTGAGGCTTACGGGGCTGGCAAATAAGGATTTGCTGACTGAGTTATCAGCGTTCTGCTGTAAAAGCTGTGCTGACTGCGGCGCAGATACGCATGCAGTCAGCCACAGCAGCAACACACTTACAGAAGCGAACCGGGCTGGCATCCACTGCTGCAGAGTCAAGGGCTTATATCCCTGGGAATATATCGGTGACACCGGCAACATCCAGCAGGATGAAGATCAGCAGAATAGCGATAACCGTTTCCAGTGCGCCTTCACCGGCAGGCAGTATATCCATCTTTTCATAGAACGCTGCAAGTTCGCTGTCAGTCATGCTGTCGATTCGCTGCTGCGCATCTGAAACATCAACGCCCATGCCAACCAATTGCTGTCTGACATCCGTGCGCTGAAGCAAAGCACCGAGCTCGGCTTTTTGCGCATCAACTTTGCTTTCGACCAGTATCTGTTCAGTACTTACGATGTCTGCAACGGCTGGTGCTTGAAAGCTGACAGCCAAAAATGCAACGATAACCATAGACCAGAAATATTTATTCTTTTCATGAATAGTCTTCATTTGAATCTCCTGTTTTTTCCCTGTGAACATCGACCTTGATCTTTTGCTGCTGATGAACCATCAAGAGCACTGATACCTCAGTCCTTTTGCCTGATTAATGTATGAAAAAAATGCACCGACATTGATCTGACTCGGCCCTATTATGCGGTTTGCTTCAAAACTGTATGTGCGTCAGCGCACAAGAGCGGAGTATCTGCTCAATAACTACAGGTAATTTAATCATTCATGCCTGATCATTTTATGACCTCAAGCACTTAACTATAATCCTGAAAGCATTTACAAAGACTGCAAAAAAACCAGCAATGCATCCTGCTCAGCGGCTCCAAGGCTGGTAAAAACATCTGGCATCAATGATTCCTGGCTGTCTTCAACGGACGTCAGATTGCGTTTGAACTGAGTCACCCAGCGTTTTCCGTCAGCACTTAAAATCTGTATCGCCTGTTCCGAATCATTGCGATAGCGCCCACGGATTATTTCACCGTCATTGGTTTCCAGAACCCTCACGCTATAACCGCTGGCAATAGTGCGGGATGGCGACTCAAGTGCTTCGCGCAGCTGCGCCGGATTCAAGCGCGCAGTGACATTATCCAGCGCGGGTCCAATAGTGCCGCCTGTACCACGATAAGAGTGACAATCAACGCAAGCTGCTTTCCCCGCAAATAATGCCTGACCGGCGATAAGTTGCGGATCCGTGCTGAGATCAGCTGAATCACTCTCTTCAGCTAATCCCGTGCCACCTTGCAGCACCCGGATATAGCCCGCCACATCACGCACTTCAGTCTCACTTAAAGGGCCGCCATAGGCCGCCATGCCAGTGCCTGAACGACCGTTGCTGATCACATTGATCAGTTCAGCATCGCTGAGACTTTTAGCGGGATTGTCAACCAGTGGCTTGCCCATGGTTTCGCCTTCACCGAGGCCGCCGTGACAGACCACGCAAAAGCTTTCGTAAACGCTCTGACCTTCTGAGGGTCCGGCATGGATCACTATCGAAAAAAAAGCGGCCCCAGTCACTGCCACCAGCCTGACCAGCAGCGCCCGCCATACAACATTTAAACTCATCTTAAACCTCTAATAATTACTGCAGTCCAAACAGGATGTAGGCGCCTGGTGTCTGCCCGCTGCCCACGCCTGCGCGGGTGGCAGGCTGCCGCCAGCCCGATGCGATACCAATATACTGTTTGCCATCAATGGTAAAGCTGGTAGGGGGAGCATAGAGGCCGCTGCCAGTCTGGAACTGCCACAGCACTTCACCCGTCTGATCATTGAATGCCCGCAGATATCCGTCCGGTGCGCCAGCAAATACCAGACCGCCTCCGGTTGCCAGGGTACCCGCCCAGTTCACGCCACCCGGGGTTTCAAATTTCCATGCAATTTTGCGTTCGCGCAGATCGAAGGCCACTACATGACCTTTGTGTTCGGCAGCAAAACGCGGAATCCCACCCAGATCCATGGTGCCAGGGCGACCTTCGCGATCAGCCCGGATAAACGTGGTACCGCGTTCCTGATCCGGTATGTAAACCATATGAGTATCTGGACTGTACGCAGCTGGTGCCCAGTTTTTGCCACCGTACAGACCAGGAAACACTTCTACGGACGCCGGATTATGTAGCTCAGTCTTCAAGGTCGGTTTACCGTCAGCATCAGGCTCTGCCCAGTTCACCCGGGTATATTCCTCCGCGTAGATAAACTCGCCGGTGACCCGATCAAGAGCATAGACATGACCATTGCGTGCTACCTGTACCACCAGTTTGCGCATCTGCCCGTCGATCATTTCATCCAGCAGCATGGGCTCGCTGGTCGCATCATGGTCAAATTCATCGCGAGGCGACGTCTGGTAATGCCACTGGATTTTGCCCGTGTCTGCATCGAGCGCAACGATTGAATTGCTGTACAGATTATCGCCACGGCGGACGACATTGTTCAAATCCGGCCAGGGATTGCCGGTACCCCAGAACACCAGATCCTGCTCAACATCGTAAGTGCCTGTGACCCAGGTAGGCGCACCACCGGTTTTCCATGAGTCACCTTCCCAGGTTTCATTGCCTGGCTCACCTTCACCAGGAACGGTA
Source organism: Pseudohongiellaceae bacterium (assembly GCA_041689205.1). Taxonomy (GTDB): domain Bacteria; phylum Pseudomonadota; class Gammaproteobacteria; order Pseudomonadales; family Pseudohongiellaceae; genus JAVVEG01. The sequence continues at coordinate 4,907 of JBDNGQ010000069.1, forward strand.
TAGAAGCGCCAACGTAATTCACCGGTGTTGACATCATAGGCATCGATAAAGCCACGAATTCCAAATTCGCCACCACCGACACCGATCAGCACCATGTCTTTCACGACCATCGGCGCGCCAGTAATTGAGTAGGATTCACGGTGATCGGCAACTTCGGTATCCCAGAGCTGAATGCCGGTTTCGGCATCAAAAGCAATCAGATGAGCATCCAGCGTACCCCAGAAAACTTTGTCTTCATACAGTGCCACGCCGCGATTGTGCGGACCGCAACACAGGTCTACATCGGAGAAATCATGGTCATAACGCCACAGCGTGGTACCGGTCAGCGGCTCTACCACAATAAGATGACTGTTGGCTGTAGTGACATACATTCTGCCATCGTTCACCATGGCCGTAGTCTCAAACGCGCCACCGGTAATGCCGGTCTGCATTATCCACGCGGGGGCCAGGCTTTTGACGGTATCGCGGTTAATGATACTGTCTGGCATGTAGCGCCAGCCGCCATAGTTGCGGCCATAATGCACCCAGCGGTCGGAGTGGTTCTGGGCATTCTCAAGCACCTCAGTGGTGACATTCTGTGCCACAACTGCGGTAAAAATACTACTGATGCTGATACTGACTGCGGTCAGCAGCGAAAGGAATCTGATCATGGTGCGCCCTTGCATTATGTTTTGGGGGTATTAATTTTCACAGGCTCGACATGTGTAAGCTGCTTGCCTATTATCTACTGGCTCTCTGCTGGCTCTGTATCTAAAAGCCCTGTATCTAAAAGCCCTGCGTATCGACTGCTCTGGCATCGATTGGCTGGCATATTAGCGGATTAGCCAACAACTGTCTCCCTGCCACAGCCATGCTTATTCAAGAGGAATCACGCGATGTTAATCAAGACCCTGAAGCTGGCGATCTGCGGCGGGCTGCTACTTGGTTCTACTCATCTGGCCAGCGCTGCAGAGAGCCTGGCTTTTATCGGCGCTCGCATCTTTGACGGCACAGCCGCCACGGTGCTGGAAGATGGTGTGATAGTAACTGAAGGTGGACGCATCACCGCCATTGGCCCAAGGGAAAGCGTAGCTATCCCGGAGCAGGCTCGGCAGATTGATGTTGCTGGAAAAACGATTATGCCAGGGCTGATTAATACGCATGGCCATGTTGGCGGCGTGCGCGGGCTTGAATCAGGTCATTACACAGAAGAAAATCTGCTGCGTCAGCTGCGCCTGTATGCCCGCTACGGAGTTACCACTGTGAACAGCCTGGGGGATGATGGGCCGGAGGGATTTGTGCTGCGCGACAGACAGCAGAACGCTGAACTGGATCATGCACGGCTGCTGCTGACTGGACCGGTTTTGTCACCTGGCACACCGGCAGAAGCGGTGCTTGAGGTCGATAAGGCTGCACAGAACAAACCAGCCTTCATCAAAATACGGTTTGATGACAACCTTGGCCGAACTGAAAAAATGTCCGCTGCTGTTGCGCAGGCGATCAGCGACCGGGCAGACCAGCTGGATATTCCCCTGGCGGTGCATACCTATTATCTGCAGGACACTAAAGATCTGCTGCGCGGTGGTGCCGACTTTGTCGCCCACAGCGTTCGTGATGTCCATATCGACCAGGAGTTCATCGATTTAATCAAGGCTCGTGATGTCTGCTACACCCCAACGTTGACACGTGAAGTCTCTACCTTTGTGTATGAACATGAAGTTGGATTTTTCTCAGATCCATTTTTCCTGAATGAAGTGGATCAGGCCATTGTAGAGACTCTGCGCGAGCCGGCACGTCAGCAGCGTATGAGCCAGAATGCGGCTGCTCAGCAATACAAAGCCTCATTACCGATAGCGATGACCAATCTAAAGCTGCTGGCGGATGCGGGCGCGAACATCGCCATGGGCACCGACAGCGGACCAGTGGCGCGCTTCCAGGGTTATTTTGAGCATCTGGAAATGTGGATGATGGCTGATGCAGGGCTCAGCCCCTTGCAGATTCTGCAATCTGCCACGTCGGTCGCAGCAGCCTGCCTGAACCTGCCGGATGTTGGCACGCTGGCAGCGGGGAAATGGGCTGATCTGTTAATTCTGGACAAGAACCCGCTGGATGACATCCGCAATACGCGCACGATCAGCGAGGTTTGGATTGGCGGGAAGCAGATTCCCCGGGTTGGTTTATAAGCCCGGGATTTATAGATCCTGATATTTGGAAACCTGGCTTCCGGCAAATTTGCCGAAGGTTGAATGTCCGTTCAGGCGTCAGTCACGGCGCCGAGACTTGCGCTTGAAACATGCCGGGCATATTTTGCCAATACTCCGCGTGTGTAACGTGGATTGGGTGGCTGCCACAGGGCACGGCGCCGCGCCAGTTCTTCATCGCTAACATTCAGTTGTAGCAGGCGGGCTCCAGCGTCGATGGTGATGGAATCCCCTTCCTCGACCAGCGCGATGGTACCGCCCACCGCTGCTTCGGGCGCAACGTGCCCCACTACAAAGCCATAAGTGCCGCCGGAAAAACGGCCATCGGTGATCAGCGCGACGCTTTCCCCCATTCCCGCCCCCACCAGTGCCGCCGTGGGCGACAACATTTCACGCATCCCAGGTCCGCCCTTAGGGCCTTCGTAGCGGATCACGACCACATCGCCGGGTTTGATAGTTTCCGCCAGAATCGCTGCCATGCAGGCTTCCTCTGAATCAAACACGCGTGCCGGACCGGTGATCTTCGGGTTTTTGATGCCACTAATTTTGGCCACCGCCCCTTCCGACGACAGATTGCCTTTAAGAATCGACAAGTGTCCTTGTGCGTAAACCGGGTTATGCCAGGGACGGATCACATCCTGATCCGAACGCGGATCTGCAGGGACATTGTTCAGTACCTCGGCGATCGTCTCGCCGGTGATCGTCAGGCAGTCGCCGTGCAGCAAACCGTGTGCGAGCAGCATCTTCATCACCTGCGGGATGCCGCCCGCGCGGTGGAGGTCGGTCACCACGTAGCGGCCGGATGGTTTCATGTCGGCTATTACCGGTACGCGCCGACTGATCGTCTCAAAATCATCGATATTCAAGTCGACGCCCATCGCATGCGCTATCGCCAGCAAATGCAACACGGCATTGGTCGTTCCCCCCACCGCAATGACCAGGGAAATCGCGTTCTCGAAAGCCTTTCTGGTTAAAAGTTGTGCAGGCAGTATCTGCTTGTGGATGGCCTGTACCAGGACCTCGGCGGAGCGCCCCGCGCTATCGGCTTTTTCCGCGTCTTCTGCCGCCATGGTAGACGAATACGGCAAGCTCAAGCCCATCACTTCGAACGTCGAGGACATGGTGTTGGCCGTGTACATGCCGCCACAGGAACCAACGCCGGGGCAGGCTTTGCGCTCGACGGCTAGAAGCTCCTTTTCATCGATCCGATGCGCGATGAATTCCCCCACGGCCTCGAAGCTGCTGACGATGGTCAAATCACGCCCATGGAGGTGTCCCGGTTTGATGGTGCCGCCGTACACGAAAATAGCAGGAATGTTCAAACGCGCAAAAGCGATCATGGCGCCTGGCATGTTTTTGTCGCAGCCGCCGATAGCGAGCACGCCGTCCATACTTTGGCCCCGGCAGACCGTCTCGATCGAGTCGGCGATCACCTCCCGGCTCACCAGCGAGCACTTCATGCCCTCGGTGCCCATGGAAATGCCATCGGAAATCGTGATCGTGCCAAATTTCTGCGGCATCGCGCCGGCCGCTCTGGCCGCGTACTCAGCCCGAGTCGCCAGGATATCCAGTCCCGAATTGCAGGGCGTAATCGTACTGTAGGCATTGGCGATACCCACGATGGGCTTGTCGAAATCCTTATCGCCAAAACCTACGGCACGCAACATGGCGCGGTTAGGCGATCGCTGCACCCCTTGAGTGACGACTTTACTATTGAAGTTGCTGGACATAAGTTTTCCTTTCAATGCGCGGGTTCAAGCTTGAGATACAACGCCTGTCGAAGGCGCCTATGGCGTATCCATGATGGTATGCGTGCGGCAGCATGTCTTTCATATTTACTATTGGCATGAGTTCCTCGCATCAAGCAGGTAACACCGTGAATTTTGTGTCCGCCAGACGCCAGGCTACCGTCTCACCCGCGCGCAATAGTACCAGCGTGTCCGCGCCGAGAGCAATCTTGGACGGCACTTTCCACGACTCCTTCACCAGCGTCACGCTGTCGCGGTTGCGCGGCAGGCCCTGGAAGTCGGGGCCGTGAAAGCTGGCGAAGGCCTCCAGCTTGTCGAGCGCTCCCGCCTCGTCGAACACCTCAGCGTATAACTCGATCGCGGCGTGCGCGGGGCAGGGTCAGGTGTGTCAGCGTCAGAGACATGGTCATGGATTGCAGCAATCGCAGCGGCCCGGATTGGCGGATTGCCGGTCGGTGCGCTCGCGCGTGACGCGGTGCGCACACTTGAGGCAGCCGTGAACCTCGGCGCGGGTCTCGCGCGTGGGTTCGCCGCAAGCCTCGCAGGGCAGCCCGGCGATGCGCTCGACGATCCCGAAGCCCGGCAGGCCGCAGGCCTGGCAGCGCGAGTTGAGCTTTTCCAGCAAGTCCTCGGCCGCGAGACGGATGTTCTTCATGCGCGTCGGATTGGCGTGGGCACGCACATCGGTCTCGATGAACACGCGTCGGCTGTCGGCAAGCCCGTGCGCCTCGTCGAAGGCCGCGCGCAGCGCCACCCAGTCGGCGATGCCCTTGCGCAGGCGCGGGTCGTTCTCGTGCTCCGGGCGCGCGACCAGATGATGCTCGGGAAATCCCGCGTTGCGCGCGAAGGCCTCGGCCTCCTCCCAGCTTGTAGCCAGCACGTGCGCAAAATTGGTCTTGCTCTGGGCCATACCGACAATTTCGAGGTCCCGCTCGTCGTCAATAAAGATCAGGAATTCCACGTTCCAGGGAAACATGCCCACCATCGGGTCTGGCCCGAAGGAGCCTTCGCTCGCGAGCCCGAGCGGCAGCCCGGCAAGCTCCATACCGAGGCGCGCCTTCTTGCGTGCCGCCCCGAGCTGCGTGCCCGCGCGCGGGATGTCGCGCGTGAACGTACCAAGTAAATCCGTGTCGTAGCCCGCCACACGTTCAATCCGGCAACCGAGCGCCGGTTCGAGTACCGGCGCGAGCACGCGCTCCTTGCCGTGCTGGGTGAGCAGGGCAACGCGCCGGTCCGAATACATGCCGCTGGCGCCTGAGGCTCTCTGCATCACAAGCTCACTCTCTGCATCATTCACCATGAAACTCGCTTCCCCCTGCATAGGGTTTAACGACGTAGTCGATCGAGATAGTGCAGTTTGACAGATAATAATCTGTACTAACACTTACTGAAGGGGGCCGGACGTTATTTACATGACAGATCGAAAGATTTCTTGCCAGGAGTCTGTCGGACTCAGCCTTTTAATCAATTTTAACCGCCGCGCCGGCTTAAAAACTCCCCGCCACACGCTGATTTAATCGATCTGGCCAATCCTGCGGCTCGACGGCACCCCGCTTGCATATCCGCAGATCAGCAGCCCCAGCAGCACGGCCGGATGATGCGCCGCCGAACCTCGGCCGCTATAGGCACGGGGCAGTTCGCTCAAGTCCAGTTACTCGATCACTTCGACGATAAAGCGCGCCAGATGATTGGCAGGCAGCCAGTCTTCCACCGAGGGCGGCAATAGGTAATCGGTCTGACGATCTACGGTGATAAATCCGCGCATGGGGGCTCGTTGGGTTCACTATGTAACAAGCATGCATTTTACCGATGGGAGAGATTCATATCCGAGGGAAATTCCGACAGGCTGCCAGGTTGTGTGACGCCGTCGTGACGGCCTCGGGCTTGTCCAAGCGAGAGCACTGCGCCGGACGTAAGCTCCCAACGCCGATTTGCTGCTACTCAACGCATTCCGCTGGCATTGATCCAATCCTGTGTGACTGCGTACAGACGCAGATACACACGATGCGGATGATGGAACCTTCAATGGCGTGCAGATAAGCTCGCAGCTCGCAAATCACCAATGGATAACCAACATATGCCTACCGACACCGTCGCCGAACAACACCTGTGGCCCCTCATCAAAGACATGAAGTTCGCCATGTTCACTACCCACGACGGCAACGGCCATCTGGATTCACGGCCGATGACGACGCAGAACAACACGATGCCGGATGACAAGCTGTGGTTCTTCATGTCAGTGAAGGGCGGTGCAGCGCAGGAGCTTGCACAGCAGCCGCAGGTGAACATCAGCTATGCCGACCTTGGCAAGGACGTTTACGTTTCAGTATCCGGTTCAGCCCAGGTGGTTGACGATAAAGCCCAGAAGCAGGCGCTGTGGACGAAGTTCGCCCAGGCTTGGTTTCCCGGCGGCGTGGACGATCCGGACCTGGCCCTGGTGCGCGTTACGGTGAACTATGCGCACTACTGGAACACGAGTGAAAACAAATTGACCCAGTTGTTGGTGATGGCCAAGGCCGTGTTCACCGGCGAGAAGCCGGACTTGGGCGAGTCGGGTCAGGCGTCGCTGGGCAGCGATTCCAAAACGGACGGCATGCCATGAGCTACCAAAGCATCAATCCCAACACCGGCAAGCTCCTCAAGAGCTTCGAGCGCCTGATTGAGGGACGGCTCTAAAAGTCGCTGGCCGCCGTCAAAGCTGACACCCAAGGTCAGCGACACTGGCCGTTCTGCTCTTGGTCGGTGCTAGTGCGCTGAACTACGCTGTGACGCAAGAATCCTGCACTTCTCCATGCGGTTCGCCTGGCACGCTGGCTTAGCAATCCGTTGGTTTGGATGTTACATCTGTCCTACGCTTGGATTCCTGTTGGCATCTTGCTCATGACGTTTGCGAGTGTTGGCTGGTTGGCGCCGCCTGCCGGCATCCATGCACTCACCACCGGCGCGCCGGTTAAATTTGATCAAAAGGCTGAGTCCGACAGACTCCTGGCAGCCTGTCGGACTTAACACTGACCTCCTGCGGAAAAGCCGAATTTAGCCAGATTTCCTTCGCTACGATCGGTCAAGTCCGACAGGTTGCCAGGTTGCCAGGTCTTATAAACCTGGCTCTGCAGACTTGGGCTTCATCAACCTGGTTCTATCGACCGGAGTTCCTGTAGATAACAACATCAGCCGTCGCGCTGCCCACCACCGCGATATCTTTAAAACCATTGCCGGTCAGATCCGCAATCACCATACCGGAAACTGCAACGTCATTATCCAGTGAGCGGCGCTGCCACTCGCGGGTTTCCGGGTTGTAGCGAAAAATCAGCAGACTGCAGGGGCGGCCGCGTCCACCAACAATAATTTCATCAAAACCATTATTATTCAAATCAGCAACAGCCAGCGCGTGGCCACCGCTCAGCTCACTGAAGATAACTTCACGACTGAAATTACCACTGTCATCGGAAGCTGGCCGATAAACCACCAGCTCATTACCATGCCAGGGTTCTATTGTGGCAAGGAAGCGACGCTCCGGGCGCCCAGAAAATCCGACAGCTACCTCACTGGCACCGATTGCCGGGCGCTCACCCGGCTGCGCTGTAACCAGAGTAGTGCGATCAACAAATTTTCCGCGGTTTGCCAGTTGAAACAGATCAATACCATTGAAACTTGCAGTCAGCACTTCGTCACGGCCATCACCGTCCCAGTCTAAAATTGTGAGACCGTGCGCCATCTCCAGAGTGCGGTCCAGAACGACCGAACCCCAGGGGCTGCTGCGCGGATTTGAGGGAATAGCGTAAACAATCAGCTCTGCTCCACCCTGGTAGGCAGGAGCCTGGGCACCGGCACCAATGATCGGCAGATTAATTAATTGTTTCCTTCCATTCCCGTTTAAGTCGGCCCAACGCAAGCGATGTGAAGTCGGTATCTGATCAATCAGGTGCATCTGCCACTCCTGGTTAACAACTGGATTGCCAGGGTTCTCCAGCCAGTGCACCAGGCCTCCAGCGGTTGAGTCGCGCAGATTGAAGGCACTCGATAAAACCAGGTCTGTATAGCCGTCGCCATTTATATCCCGGGGAGCGACATCAACATTAGCTGCAGTCGCTGTGGTGATGACATGCCTCTGCCACGTCGGATTTTTATACCAGATCAATTGTGCCGGCGTCATCGCCAGCGCCACGATGTCATTCAGGCCATCGCCATCTATATCGGCTGCAGTCAGCCCATAGCCACCAGGGAGCTCTGCATCAACCACAGTTTTTTGAAATGAGACAAAGCCAGCGCCGGAACGCTGGGCATCAACAGATTGACAGGCGCTTAAGGACAGGCCTAAAAACAACACCACCTGGATAAAAACAGGTCGGGGAATTACGGGAAATTTGTTCATTTATCCTGTCTGCGCCGGGTTGATCTGGGTTGAGATGAAGATTTCAACGGATCAGGCTGATCCTCTTTTTACCTGGATTTTTTAGCTGCTGAAATCATTATTGCAGATAATCCCGTTGCAATCATCAAGCCTGCCACTATCAGAATCAGCGCAATGCGCGGTATTTCTCCGGGCATCAGAAAATTCTGGCTGACTCCTGGCACACTCCATAAATTGCCACTGCCTTTTCCAACCAGCAACTGCGCTTTCATGCCTTTTTCCATATGCTGAGTAATATCGCAATGGATCAGATAAGTAGCATCATCAGCGGGCACAATGAAACTGCCAGACACCGTTTTCCCGCCCGCAGCTTCCAGATGAAACATCCCCTGCGGATACAGGTATCGTGGCAGACCGTGCAGCATCCACTGGTGCCGCACCTGATCATCGTTAACAAAATTTATTTTTACGCGGCTACAGGGCGGCACTTTAAATTCATGTTCACTGTAGGCAAAGGTGCGCTGCGGAAATTGCTGTGCATATTGAGTTCCGCCATAAACAGTAAATTCGAAATCCTCAGAGATCGCCGCACAGTTCAGCGGCAGACGATCAAGGTTGCTGTTCATCACCATGCCGCTGCTATCGAATTGCATCTCATGGCTGTCATGTCCCCCGTGGGCGGCGTGTGCAGTTTGTTCAGAGGCTGCGGGATTGTTTGCGGGTGCCACTGCGAGATTATGTGCAGCGTGCGTATCATCCGCGCCAGGAGTTTCCATAGACTCTTGATGAGCCGAGTGATCTGCTGCTTCAGCGGCATGCGCGCTGTGGTCATGCGTCTGGGTCTGAGTCTGAGTCTGGGTCTGGGTCTGGGTCTGGGTCTGGGTCTGAGTCTGAGTCTGAGTCTGAGTCTGAGTCTGAGTCTGAGTCTGAGCCTGCGTCTGGGCCTGGGTCTGAGTCTGTGCAGATATAGACAGAGCAGAGAGCACCAGACTCAGAGTAACTCCACACAAGGCTGTTACTTTAAAGTCAGCCACTGCTGCCTCCGTCCACTTTGCCAGCGCGAGCGCCGGCACGAGCAAAACTTCCAACCAACTGCAGCAGACAGGCGAACACCACACCCAGGGCCAGACCCAGCGCCAGCAGCCGCAGCACAAATCCCCAGCCGAGATTTTGGACGCGCTGGGCACTGACAATATCGCGACGATAGAAATCCGGATTGAAGAACATATTGAGATCTTCACCGTAGGTAATCGGCCAGCCGTTAGAATTCAGAAATTCCTCATAAACAATCGCGCTGACATTGCCGCCTGGCGCGATGCCGTTGTTCATTACACCGCGGCCCTGATGGTCGTGCAACATCCATACCCCGCTGCCATAGGAACTGCTGCCGTCATTGGTAGTATTAAGGCTGAGGTCGATGCGCTGACCACTGGCAACCCAGAACACATCACGAATATAACTAGCCTCCGGACTCAGCTGCGCCCCGTCATAATGGGTGACCCGCGCCTTATGCCCATGCGTGTGCAGCGCCAGACCCTGGCTGCCGGCGTTCAAAACACGCAGTCGAGTAAGCTGATCGGGTTTGGTGAGCACCAGGGATTCACGAAACGTGTAGGGGAAAGAGCGGCCGTTCAAGGTGTAATAATCGCTATGCGATTCCTGCAGGTTATAACCGCCGTTGATCCAGCGCTCAATCTCTGCCGGATCATTACTGCGTTGAATAATGCTGCTGAGCTGACTGTCCAGATCAGTGTAATGCAGATCATATTCAGCATCGTAATCTGCCATGCTTGCCTGCGATCGCGAGCGCACATGACCCGCACCGATATTCAAGCTCTGCAGATCGTTAGCGGCGCGGTTTTCCTCCACCACGAACATGCCCTGCAGCCCCATCAAAACGTGAGCCTGTGGCTGCACATGACAATGATAAAACATGGTACCCGACGCACGCGGACTGAACTCATAGGTGCGCGATTCGCCTGGCATCAGCGGCATTTCACTGGCCATCGGAACGCCATCATTGCCCTGACCATCGGCAGTCAGCCAGGGATGATCAACGCCATGAAAGTGAATGGTGTGGGGTAGGTAATGGGTATTTTCCAGGGTCACTTTAACGCGATCGCCTACCTCCACCCTGATACTCGGAGAGGGCAGACGCAACAGGTTCATCGCCTGATTGGATTCAAAATTTTCGGTAGCCATGCCAAACGATTTTGGTGCGAATACCCAGAGACCCGGTGTTATACCTGGAGCAATCGCGTATTGCGCTACCGGGTCAAACGAGTCTGGCGAACCGCCATTGAGTTCGGCCACTTCCAAACGGATGTGAATCTCATCGGAATCGCCATCGCCATCCAGATCGGCACCTTTCACCACGGCATCGGGGGCCAGACCGGCCCGCAGCAGTGTATCCTGCGAAACATGGTTAGTGCCTTTTACAAAAGCCGCTATAGCATAAGGATTATCTGCCACACAATTCAGGGAGGCTGGAATCTCAACACCCTCAATGACCTGGGCATTACGCCAGCCAGCCAGATCTTCCGGACAGGCTTCTTCAGGCATCGGCGCAACCTGACCAGTGTCTTGTGCCGGGTCTTGTGCTGAGCCATCTGAAGAGTCTTGTGAAGAGTCAGACGGAGTACCCGTGAATCTGGCGATCTCAAAACGCAGGAGTGGCGGGTACCATTGCGGTGGGAACAACAGCGCGCTTATTACCAAGGCAGCTACCAGCAATCCAATCGTTCGCATTATTTTCCCCTGGAAAAACCCTGGTTTATTTTAAGTTTTGCCCAGCCGCCATTACTTAGCCAGTATCCCAGTTGCAACACCAGCAGCAGCAGTAAGAACAGGGGCATAGTCCCATAATCGGGGCCGCCGGTTTGAAAATAAAAGACCGCTCGATAAACCCTGTCATCATCAGGATGCTGTGCCGTCACAATACCGATGTAGCTGCCTTTTTCTTCAAAACTGTAGTTTACCGTGAGGCTGCCGTCGTCAAAAATGCGGGGAGGCTGATAGAAAACGGTGCGGGCATTAATATCGGTAATCTGTTCGACATCTTCCCATTTGGCGAATTGACCGAAGCCTTCGGTGTCTTTGATGATCCGAAAATCCACCGGCATCTGGCGCAGAAAATCATGCAGATATTCCATCACGAAGAGGGTTTCAGTGGCATCAGGCAGGTCTTCGCAATACTCTTCGCTGCCGCGGGTCTGCGGCTGATAAACAGTAAAATGAGCAGTCAGATAATCGATCCGGATAACACATTGATCATCTGAAAACGCCACGCCGCCATGTGCAAACGCTGCTGGAGAAATGCGCAGCAGCGTCAGCATTATCATCACGCTAAGAGCGGTGAGCGGCAGCTTTCTGTGTTTCATCTGGTGGACGCGATAGTTATGCGGCGGTTGATCCACTCAGTAATTGATTCGGCAAAGCCTGGCGCAAACTGCTTTTCCAGCTGTGCATACTCACTCACCTGTCCATTCTCTGCCTTCTGAAACAAATGGTTGGCATCTGGTATCACCACCGCCTGATAATCCGAGTCGGCACTTTCCAGAGCTTCCTCCATTAATGGCCGGTTAAGCTCCTCGATCGCCTGAGTATCTTTCCCCCCAAACACCATCAACACAGGCATTCCCAGACCTTCCAAATCAATCACAGGGTCATGGAATAACAGCGATTGCATCTGCGGGAGGCTGAAGCTCGCACGCAATTCTTCCCCCTGATTGCGCGCGAAGGCATCAAGATCGGCGATCTGAACACGGGTCTCGGTTGGCAGATTAGCCAGCACCTTCTTATAAACGGCCACATAGGAGTCTCGTACCACCTTAACATCCTCTTCGCTCTTCCCATCGGCAATCGCGTACATGATCTGTTCACGCGCCAGAATCTCCGCTTCCACCAGGTCGGCAGGGACGGCGTTCTGTGCATAAGCATCAGCCACCTGCTGGCGCAGAATCCGCCGCATGTTCATGCCTGGCGATGCCATCAACACCAACCCGTTGATCCGATGATCCAGCGACGCCAGCCGACCTGCCACTATGCCGCCCTCGCTGTGGCCCATCAGTATCACTTCGGCGAATTTCTGCTCACTGAACACTTTGAAATGGTCGACGATTATCCCCGTATCTGCGGCCAGTCTGTCCAGAGTCGCATCGTTGAAGCTGCCAGTGGATAGCCCCGTATCGCGGTCATCAAATCGGAAACTGGCCACTCCGGCTGCGCGAAGATGTTCGGCCAGTTGTGCAAACATAGGAAAACCAGCGATGGTTGAATCACGCTCCTGCGCACCACTGCCAGAGATCATAATGACCAATGGCACCGTGTTTGTGGGTTTATCCGGAAGAACCAGAGTACCTGCAATTTTGTTATCCTGGCCCGAGATAATCAATTCAGTCCCTGCGCCAGGATTGGCTGCTGCGACGCTGATGTAAAATGCGGCAAGCAGGGTAATGACAGGTGTAAATATTGCTTTCATACTTCGAACTCCACGTTAATTCCTCTACTGATAATATCGCAAGTTCGCAGTGAAGCAAGCGGCTTAATGTTTCGATCTAATGCTGCGGTTCAGGAAAAGTGCCAACAGGGTTCCAGTGTAATGCCACAGGTGGTGCATTTGGGCCAAGTCTGCGGCAAAATACACCGGGTAGTCACTCCACTTTGGACCCGGAAAAAAGGAACTGTAATGCTGAAGTTCATCAAGTTCGCTGAATTACCGGTAGCGGACCAGGAGCGCGCGCTGCGATTCTATACTGAAAAACTCGGTTTGCGCATTCTGCAGAATACCCCGTATAAGGACGGCTGGCGCTGGATTGAGCTGGCATTGCCCGGCGCGGAAACCGCTATCCTGCTTACCCCGCGTAATGGCGCTGAGATCAGCGACCGTCCCAGCCTGGTGCTTGCGGTAGATGACGTTACTAACACCTATCGAGAGTTGCAGGCGAAAGGTGTGCAGTTCACGCAGTCTCCAACACGTGCGCCATGGAAACCAGAAGAGACTTTTGCTTTGTTCCGCGACAGTGAGGGGAATACGATTCTGATAGGGTCGGATTACGAAGAAATATAATTCTCTTACCAATGCAGAACCTGTCAGTTTATTCAGTTCCGGAAATCAACTACCAGACGGCCCGCCTGATACACCATGATCATGGAACGCAGATCTCTTATAGCGTTCCATGGCTCACCTTTGACAATAATCAGGTCAGCAAACTTCCCCTCTTCAATGGTGCCCAATTCGTGATTTATCCGCCGTGCTCGATGGTGGTGGCACCCGCATTAGCTGCAGTAATCACCTGTTCAGAGGTTTGTCCTGCGTGGACCGCCAGCCATAAATTTTTTGCCGCTGCAGCAGACTAAATTGCCGTCAGCGTTTGTGCGCTGAGCGTTGGCCGTGTTACCTCACCCTCAGCAGAAATGTCGCCATGGAGCACAGCCTTGATCCCAGTTGAATGTTCTATTTTTGGCTCAGTATTCCACTATCCTTGTTGTGCCCGTCTCTGAACTGCCGATTCAGCGCTGCGAAGCGACGGGTATAACGCCGCGAAAGTATAGTGATAGCCAGACCACCTGCCACGCCCGGTGCAACCCAGAGCAGTATTTGAACATCAGCATAGGCGCCTGTGAACAACTGGTTGATCACACGGCTGCCACCGAATACAAAGAACGCAGTGTACGCTGCAATTCCTGAGGCAGTTAAGCCGCCGAGATGTTCAATCCACCATTCCTGCGGTTTCAGCTGAGCTTTTAAGCTGTAATGCAGCTGGGTAAGGCCAACAACGATTTCAAGACCTCCAAAGATACTGAACAGCCACTCACCGCTAAGCACACCAGTAAACAGCAAGGTTGCGCCAATCAAGACCAGCCCGCAATTCAGGCCCACATGAAGCGGTGCGCGCAACTCAGTGCGGTCTGCCTTATTCTGTATCGCCAGCCAACCCTGCCGAGTGGTTGCCAGCACCAGAATGCTGAGTGAGAACAGGAACAGCGCAAACATCCTGATATTCTGCGCCATGGTTGTTTGAGCCTCAGCCGACACATCTGTTCCGGGAGTGTGTCCGCTCAATGGGAAGGCCATATCAAGGCTGGACATGATCAGGCCGGAGAACGCAACTGCATACATTGCTGAGGCGAAGAAGCGGCCAAATCGTTTGTGATTGAGTGAACCTTTGCGGGCAACTACAGGAATCCAGAACACCAGCAACGCAAAGGCGCCGATGCTAACATGAATATAAAAAGACAGTTGATGAAGTAATTGCATAAATGGCTCCTTTCGGGTTTACCCGGCCAGGGTTTGCGTTAATGAAAGTGCATGGTATTTAAATAAGCTCCTGCCTGCCCAGTGCTGGAAGTCACGAGTTTAAGTGTGACTTTCGGGCTATAGGGCTGCTGGCGCCGGCATGCCATAATCGGACAACCGCATCGCCCTGGCGGGACCCACATAGATGGCTGAAAAATTATGAACTCTTCAGAAAACCGGATCTCCTCAGAACCCATGAGCGCGCCACAATCTGCACGCTACTGGAACAGTGAACTGGCGCAGAACTGGACTGGCGCGCTGGTTCTGTTGATTGTTGGAATGCTGAGTGTTTTTATGAACTGGGAAGACACCCGTGAGTGGAACTCAGAAACAGTTATCACCGCGGTTCTGGCCGCTTCTGTGGTACTTACCTTTATCAGCTTTATCAGCCACCGGGCAATGGCATTGCGCTCTCGGCAATTCGCTCTTCTGTGGCTGGAAGCTCTGTTAATAATTCCACTGTACTTCCTGGTAGATATCAGCTTCATTGCAATTCTGGGTATTGTATGGATTGTTCAGGTTGCTGAGATTGCCGACATCCACCGCACCATCTGGTTGCTGCTGGCTGCGGTAACTGTCTTTACCATCGCACAGTTTTATCACTGGTATGGCACCAGCATTTTTGCCGCTGTGGTTGACTCTGTTACGCTCGGGATGTTTCACCTTTTTGCCGTTATCACTACCCATAGGGCTAATCGAGAACAGCTGTTGCGCGAGCAAACCGCTGCGCTGAACCGAGAACTTATTGCCACCCGTGAATTACTGACTCAAAGCTCAAGACAAAGTGAAAGACTGCGTATTGCCCGTGATCTGCACGACCTGCTCGGTCACCACATGACGGCGCTGATTTTGAATCTGGAGGTAGCCACTCATTGCACCGAAGGCAAAGCGTTGCAAAAAGTGGAGCAGTCGCTGGCGCTGGGGAAATTACTGCTCAGTGATCTGCGCACGGCGGTCAGTGAACTACGGGAAGATGAGACTATTAATTTA
>JBDNGQ010000070.1:0-12122 GCA_041689205.1 Pseudohongiellaceae bacterium
CTGGTACGCCCGACAGGAATTGAACCTGTAACCCCCGGCTTAGAAGGCCGGTGCTCTATCCGATTGAGCTACGGGCGCATGGATCAATTTTCAGACACACGATATGGGGTGACCGATGGGGCTCGAACCCACGACAACCGGAGTCACAGTCCGGGGCTCTACCAACTGAGCTACGATCACCATAAAACCAGATGTACGGAATTGGTCGGGGTAGAGAGATTTGAACTCCCGACATCCTGCACCCAAAGCAGGCGCGCTACCAGGCTGCGCTATACCCCGAAACAGTACATCATTATCGCGAGGCGGCATAATACTCAGGGGGGCTGATGCAGTCAATCACTGATTACATTAATTATTATCAGGCCCTTGATCAACGCTCAACGCGCCAGATACTGCCGTTTGCTTTATCCTCGACAACTACCTTTAATGCGCTCAGTTTCGCACGCAATTCATCGGCTTTTGCCCAGTTCCTGTCAACGCGCGCCTGCCAGCGCTGCGCAACAAGGTCGTCTATCATACCTGAATCCAAGGCGGACTCACCGGACTGTTGAAAAAAAGATTCCGGCTCTGTCTGCAGTATTCCCAGAATACCGCCAAGCCGCACCAGCAAGCGCGCAAGTTCTGTTGCTACAGTGATGTCAGTTTCCTTAATGCGATTGATTTCACGCACCAGATCAAACATCACGCCCAGTGCCAGCGGCGTATTAAAGTCATCATCCATGGCCGCATGAAAAGCCTTTTCAAATCGACTGTTGACGATGTCTCTGGCGCTGTCTGCAGCAAGCCCACGCAGGCAGGAATAGAATCGCTCCAATGCGGCTTCAGACTGCTGCAGACCTTGATCAGAATAATTTATAGGACTGCGATAGTGACTGGCCAGCAACAAATAGCGCAGCACCTCTGCTTTGTACTTCTTCAAAACATCACGAACCGTGAAAAAATTGCCCAGCGATTTCGACATTTTTTCATTGTCGACGCGCACCGATCCATTATGCATCCAGTAATGCGAAAACGGTTTCCCAGTGGCTGCTTCAGATTGTGCAATTTCATTCTCATGATGAGGAAACATTAAATCTGAACCACCACCATGAATATCAAAAGAATCGCCCAGGCAGCATGTCGCCATCGCCGAACACTCTATGTGCCAGCCAGGTCTGCCATAACCCCAGGGAGAATCCCAGCCCACATCACCGTCTTCAGCGGCTTTCCACAGAGCAAAGTCTCGCGGATCCTTTTTTACCTCACCAATTTCGATACGTGCGCCAGCCAATAATTCTTCTGGATTTTTATTGGACAGCCTCCCGTATTCCTTAAATTGTGACACCGAATAATACACATCACCATTATCCGCGCGATAAGCATAGTCGCTGGCAATTAATTTAAGAATTATGGCGATAATCTGCTCTATATGCGCTGTCGCACGGGGTTCATGATCCGGCCGCAGCACAGACAGTACATCCTCATCTTCATGAGTTGCATCAATGAAACGCTGGGTTAAATCAGAGAACAGCTCATTATTCTCCCGGGCGCGACGCAGTATCTTGTCATCGATATCGGTAATATTACGCACATAGGTCACCTGGTAACCGCTATGACGCAAGTAACGCACAACCACATCAAAAGCTACCAGCATGCGGGCGTGACCGACATGACAGTAGTCATAGGTGGTCAGACCACACACATACATTTTTACCTTACCGGTCTCAAGAGGAACAAAGACTTCTTTTCTGCGTTTTAAGGTGTTGTAAATAGATAACACAGGCTTACTCAACTGGAAGTTTTTTCCCACGTATCACGCAGGGTAACGGTACGATTAAAAACCATTTTATCAGCTGTCGAATCATAACGATCGACGCAAAAATAGCCTTCTCTCTCAAACTGAAAACTGGCTTCTGCTCTGGCAGTGCGCAGCGAGGGTTCAGCCAGGCCGTGATGCAGAACCAGTAGTGAGTCAGGATTCAAATTGACTTTATAATCTTCAGTGTTTTTATCGTCAGGATTTTCTTTTTTGAACAACCTGTCGTAAATCCTGACTTCCACTGACAGCGCTTCACGCGCAGGCACCCAGTGAATTACACCCTTAACCTTTCTGCCTTCAGGATTTTTCCCGAGAGTATCTTCATCATAGGTGCAATGCAATTCAGTAATTTTTCCAGAAATATCCTTAATCACCTCATTGCAGCGGATGACGTAGGCACCTCTTAAACGCACTTCTTCCCCCGGCACCAGTCGTTTATATTTTGGTGGCGGATCTTCAGAGAAATCCTCCCGATCAATATACAACTCCTGTGCGAAAGGTAATTCACGGATACCCATCTCCTCTTTAGGATGACGGGGCAGATGCAGCATTTCGGTTGTACCTTCAGGATAATTAGTAATCAGCACCTTAAGCGGTCGCAGCACACACATGGCGCGCTGTGAATTTTTGTCAAGGTCTTCGCGGATACTGTGCTCCAGCATCTCAACGTCTACTACGCTCTCACTGCGGCTCAAGCCAATCCGATCACAAAAATTGCGGATTGAGGCAGGTGTATAACCACGACGACGCAGGCCAGACAATGTCGGCATGCGCGGATCGTCCCAGCCATTGACCAGACCCAGGTTAACCAGTTCCTTAAGTTTACGTTTGCTCATTACCGTGTAATTGATATTCAGGCGCGCAAATTCAATCTGTCGGGGCAGCACATACTCCTCCAGTGGCCTGTTGCTGTCACTGGCTGCATGCAAACTGGCTTTATCCAGATTATTAAGTATCCAGTCATATAAGGGACGGTGATCTTCAAACTCCAACGTGCACAGGGAATGAGTAATGTTTTCAAGCGCATCGGAGATGCAATGGGCGTAATCGTACATCGGATAAACAGGCCATGTATCACCAGTCTGATGATGACTGACATGACGGATCCGATAAATAACCGGGTCGCGCATATTGATATTCGGCGAAGCCATATCAATTTTTGCCCGCAGACTGTATTCGCCATCGGCGAATTCACCAGCACGCATACGGGTAAACAAATCCAGATTTTCTTCTGCAGATCTGTTCCGAAAAGGACTGTCCTGCCCCGGACTGGTCAGCGTGCCGCGATATTCGCGCGCCTGTTCTGCAGACAAACTGCACACATAGGCCTTGTCATTTCCGATCAACTGCAATGCAAAATCATAAATAGCTTCAAAATAAGATGAGGTATAGCGCACATCGCCATGCCATTGGAATCCGAGCCATTCAATATCAGTTTTAATGGCGTCAACAAATATCTGACTCTCCTTCTCAGGATTGGTATCGTCGAAGCGCAGATTGCAAAAACCGTTGTAGGCATTAGCCAGTCCAAAGTTCAAACAAATGGATTTCGCATGACCAATATGCAAAAACCCATTGGGCTCTGGCGGAAATCGGGTTTGCACACGACCATTGTGTTTGCCGCTCTGAAGGTCCTGCTCAATAATTTGACGTATGAAATTAGAAGGTGAACCTGAGGGTGCAGATGCAACTGTTTCTGAATTATTTACGTCCATATTCGACCTGTCCGGGTTACTGATGGCTTTATCATGAGATGTCATGTCGCTGATTCTGCTTTCTCGATAGCTATAAAGGCTTTATTATAACCGCTCAACGAAATTCTCATAGGGGTGAATGGCAGCGAGAGCTGCTTTCTGAACAGGGTAGTAAAAAATGATTGTCTTAAAAACGAATTATGGTGACATTACGATCGAGCTTGATTTCAAGAAAGCCCCGGTTTCTTCAGCGAATTTTCTGCAATACGCAAAAAGCGGCTTTTATGATGGAACCATTTTTCATCGTGTTATTGATAACTTCATGGTACAGGGCGGCGGATTCACCTCCGGCATGAAGCAAAAAGATAATGGTAAACCGATTGCCAATGAGGCCGACAACGGCCTGACCAATGATCTCTATACACTGGCTATGGCCAGAACCTCTGACCCGCATTCGGCAACATCGCAGTTTTTCATCAATGTCAGCGATAACACTTTCCTCAACCACAAAAACAAGTCAGCTCAGGGCTGGGGTTATGCAGTTTTCGCTCGCGTCGTTGAAGGAACAGATGTAGTAAACAAGATGAAACAATGCCCAACTACGTCTAAATCCGGTCATCAGGATGTTCCTGTTGATGAAATCGTAATCAACAGCGTTGTCGTCGAAGACAGCACTGCTGACAAGGAACAAAGCTGAATATGGCAGCAGGTAATAACAGTAAAACGCTGTTTATCTCCGATCTCCACCTCGATGCTGATAATCCCGCTATCACTGCAACCTTACTGGATTTTCTCGAGACAGGCACGTCGGATTGTGATGCCTTGTATATCCTTGGTGATCTGTTTGAAGCCTGGGTTGGTGACGATGATAACAATACCTTGCACAGTACGGTCGCACAGGCCCTGTACGAACTGAGCAGCAGAGGAGTTATTATCTATATGCTGCACGGCAACCGTGACTTCCTGCTCGGTCAGGAATATGCGCGGCGCTGCGGCGCAAAGCTGCTGGAAGAGCCGGCAATAATCGATTGTCATGGCAAACGAGTGCTGCTGCTGCACGGCGACAGCCTGTGTACCAGAGACAACGAATACATGAAGTTTCGCCAGATGGTGCGCTCAAGTCGCTGGCGTCAGGAATTTCTGGGTAAGTCGCTGGTAGAACGCCATATGATTGCTCAGCAGGCCCGCCAGCAAAGCAAAGAGGCCAATAGCAACAAAGCCTCAAACATTATGGATGTCACCCATCAGGAGGTCATCAAGCTGCTGCACGAACTGCAGGTCAACTATATGGTGCACGGCCATACTCATCGGCCAGCGGTACATACCATTCGATTGCAGGATCCCATCAACGACAGCGCTGAAGCACAGCGTCTGGTACTCGGCAGCTGGGATCATAAGGGCTGGGTGCTTGAAGTCGGCGACGACGGATTCAATCTGCGTCACTTCCCGCTGGTACCGGCAGATCAACTTACATTAAACCCGCAACACTGAAGCTGCACCAGCACCACTTCATCCAGCTGAAAAATAACGCGAATAATGCGCCTCACACAGCACCAGTAACTCCTTATCCACCTGCTCAATCAGCTGCGCCAGGGCAATATCACGGTAGTCTTCACGTACCTCAACGCCGTAGCGATACAGACCCTTGATCTCACGATGATGCTTTTTCAACAGATTATGCAGCCAGCTGAGTGGAGAGCGCTCGGCATCGTAAGGAATAGCCGCTGATCGCATAGCCGCCTTCAAAGTTGATGGATCGCGGACATAAAATCGGTCATCAAGTATCTGTATCAACAGTTTTTCAATGCGATCCAATACCGCATTTTTTTCCTCATCCGTGTAACCGTTCCAGTTGATAACCTCGTGGGCGAAGCGTTTACAACCACGACAGATCGGATCGCCAACTGACGTGGTGGAGCATATTCCTATACACGGGGTCTTAGTTTTAAAGGTGCTCAAAGCGCGCCCTGTCTGTTGAATAAATGTGGCCAGCCACTTACTGCCGCCTTGCGTGTGGCTGGAATAGTGATGCAATTTACCATAGAATGGGCGCCCTGTTTTAGCAGCTTTCTGCGCTCCGACTGATTTCCTGTTCAGTGTCTACTTCGTCAATATTCTTAAAGGCGTGCGTGCACAGCAGATGCAGTCACTGAGGCAATATGCGCAATTAGCCTGCCTGCTAATTTTACCCAACACCTAAAAAAGGGGAATACTGTGTTAGAAGCCTATCGAAAACACGTTGCCGAACGATCTGAACAAGGCATTGTGCCGAAACCTCTAGATCCGGCGCAGACAGCCGACCTGGTAGAATTGCTGAAGAACCCGCCGGCTGGCGAAGAAGCATTTTTACTGGATTTGATCTCCAATCGAGTACCAGCAGGTGTTGATGAGGCTGCCTATGTAAAGGCAGGGTTTTTAACGGCGGTCGCTAATGGCGAAGTAAAATCACCGGTGGTGGATAAAAAGCTGGCAGTACGTCTGCTTGGCACTATGCTGGGTGGCTACAATATTTCCACCCTGGTCAAACTGTTGGATAATGCTGAACTGGCTGCCGATGCTGGCAGAGAGTTGTCGCATACGCTGCTGATGTTCGATGCCTTTCACGATGTGGAAGAGCGCGCCAAAGCCGGCAACGCCCATGCACAAAAAGTTATGGAATCATGGGCTGCGGCTGAGTGGTTTACCAACAAGCCCGAGTTGCCGGCGAAAATGACTATCGCCGTATTCAAGGTTTCAGGTGAAACCAATACTGATGATCTCTCCCCCGCCCCTGATGCCTGGTCACGTCCTGATATCCCGCTGCACGCACTGGCTATGTACAAGATGCCACGCGAAGGTGT
Organism: Pseudohongiellaceae bacterium; assembly: GCA_041689205.1. Lineage (GTDB taxonomy): Bacteria > Pseudomonadota > Gammaproteobacteria > Pseudomonadales > Pseudohongiellaceae > JAVVEG01. The sequence continues at coordinate 6,333 of JBDNGQ010000070.1, forward strand.
CACCAATGCGGCGGCTCAGATCGCTGAGTTGCAGAACCTGGGTCACCCTGTTGCGCTGGTTGGCGATGTCGTCGGTACCGGTTCCTCGCGCAAATCCGCGACCAACTCAGTACTCTGGTATATTGGTGATGATGTACCTCACATCCCAAACAAGCGTGATGGCGGGGTCTGTATCGGCAGCAAAATAGCACCCATTTTCTTTAATACCATGGAAGACGCCGGAGCTTTCCCGATCGAGTGTGATGTGGAAAAAATGAACACCGGTGATGTTATCGACATCTATCCCTATGAAGGCAAAATAAACCGTCATGGCAGCGATGAACTGGTTACTGAATTCACCCTGCGCACCGAAGTATTGCTTGATGAAGTGCGTGCCGGCGGCCGCATACCATTGATTATTGGTCGCGGTCTGACTGAGAAAGCCCGTACTTCAATGGGACTGCCCGCATCTAAAATATTCCGCCTGCCCTTCGATGTTGCTGCCTCAGATAAAGGTTATACCCTCGCTCAAAAAATGGTCGGTAAAGCTTGTGGCGTAGTCGGCGTGCGCCCAGGCAGTTACTGTGAACCAAAAATGACCACGGTAGGCTCCCAGGATACCACTGGTCCGATGACCCGGGACGAGCTCAAAGATCTGGCCTGTCTGGGTTTCTCAGCCGATCTGGTGATGCAGTCCTTCTGCCACACGGCGGCTTATCCAAAGCCAGTTGACATTGAAACTCAGCATACCCTGCCCGATTTTATTCAGACCCGTGGCGGAGTTGCACTGCGTCCAGGCGATGGCATTATTCACTCCTGGCTTAATCGTATGCTGTTGCCTGACACGGTTGGTACCGGCGGTGACTCACACACCCGTTTCCCTATTGGCATTTCTTTCCCAGCCGGTTCAGGTCTGGTGGCATTTGCAGCTGCAACGGGTGTCATTCCTTTGGACATGCCGGAATCTGTGCTGGTGCGCTTCAAAGGTAAAATGCAGCCAGGTATCACTTTACGTGATCTGGTCAATGCAATCCCTTACGCGGCAATACAGTCTGGTGATCTGACCGTTGAAAAAAAGGGCAAGAAAAATATTTTTTCCGGCCGCATCCTGGAAATTGAAGGTCTGCCGGATCTTAAAGTGGAGCAGGCTTTTGAATTGTCAGACGCCTCTGCAGAGCGCTCTGCAGGAGGCTGTACGATTCGTTTAAATAAAGAACCTATCATTGAGTATTTCAAATCAAACATCACCTTGCTGCGCTGGATGATCAGTGAAGGCTACGGTGATGCGCGTACCCTTGAACGCCGCGCCCAGGCGATGGAAGAGTGGCTGCAGGATCCACAGTTGCTGGAGCCTGATGCCGATGCTGAATACCATAAGATCATTGAAATAGATCTGAATGAAATCACTGAGCCACTGCTGGCCTGTCCTAACGACCCAGATGATGTGCGTCCGCTGTCTGCGGTGCAGGGTACCAAAATTGACGAAGTGTTTATTGGTTCCTGCATGACCAACATCGGCCATTTCCGAGCGGCCAGTGAAGTGCTGAAACAGGTAAAAGGTGCAATTCCGACGCGATTGTGGATATCTCCACCCACCAAAATGGATCAGCACCAACTTACAGAAGAAGGTATCTACAGCGTGTTTGGTGTTGCCGGTGCGCGCACCGAGATGCCAGGTTGTTCATTATGCATGGGTAACCAGGCACGGGTCGCACCCAACTCAACTGTGATCTCGACATCGACACGTAACTTCCCCAACCGTCTGGGCGATGGCGCTAATGTCTATCTGGCCTCTTCTGAGATGGCTGCCGTCAGTTCGGTGCTCGGTCGCATCCCCACCATGGAGGAGTATCTGGTTTACATGAAAAATGTAGATACGATGTCAGACAGCATCTACCGCTACCTGAACTTTAATGAGATTAAATCTTATATGGAAGCGGCTGATGAGGCGAAAAACATCCCGCTGGTGAATGTGCGCGAGGTGGCGTAAGTCCCAAAATTTGGCGGCGTGAAATATCATAAAACCGTTATGCAAACTGCAGGCATCCACTCTGGATGTCTGCAGTTTTCACACTCTCAAACCAGACTTTTAATAACCACTTCGTACACATCCTTCGACAGATTTTCCTCCGCCGCTATACGCTCCAACTGCGTCTTCATCAATTGTTGACGTACTGCGTCGTACTTCTTCCAGCGCGTCAACGGGGTCAGCAGACGCGAGGCTATCTGCGGATTCAATCGGTTCAATTCCAGAATTTTATCGCCAAGAAACGCATAGCCAGCTCCGCTGATATCATGGAAGTTGATGGCATTCTGACTCGAGAATGCACCAATCAATGAGCGCACTTTATTGGGATTGCGCATATCAAACATGTCATGGCCAAGCAGAGCTTTAACCTGTTGCAATGTCCCTGGCACTGTCGCTGTAGCCTGCACAGAGAACCATTGATCGACTACCAGTGCCTCATGGCGCCATTTTTCAAGAAACTGCTGTAGCGCATTCTGTTTGAACTCCTGCGCTGCGGGGGCTTCGTTGTTTACCAGCAACCGCAGAGCCGCGTTCACATCCGTCATATTAGCAGCACAGGCAAATTGCTGCTGACACAGATCTATCCACTCTCGCTTGTTCGTCCGCATCAGATAAGCCAGACAGATATTGCTCAATGAGCGTCTGGCGATACCATCGGCATCTGCAGCGTAGGCGGCATCAGTCACCAGGGCCTGGTGCAATGCGGCAAACTGTGACTCCAGCGACTTTGCCAGTGTATTTAACAGATACTCGCGTACCGTATAAATACCAACCACATCGATTTCGTCCGCCAGCTCACTTAAATAAGCTTCAGATGGCAGACTTAATAATTGCGCCAGCATGGCTTTATCGAGAGTATTGCCGACCTTCGCATCCGCTAAAGCAGTCGCCAGCACTGCTGTAAATGCCTGCAGTAACCCGGCATCCATATGCAATGCGCGATCTGCCTGAAAATCCTGTAACAACCGCTCTATAACCTGCACTGATAGTTCCTGAGCGGCATTCCAGCGATTAAATCCATCGCTGTCACTGGTCATCAGGAACAACAGATCCTGCTGGGAATAATCGAAGAACAGCTTAACCGGTGCCGAAAAACCGCGCATCAGTGAAGGCACCGGCTTTGAGTTGACGCCAGTAAAAACGAATGTTTCAGTGGCCTGCTTTACATCAAGAACACGTTCGACAGCGGCCTTATCTGCCGGCTCACCCGCCAGTGACAAAGGCATTGCCTGACCATTAACTCCCAGCAGTCCCATCCGCAAGGGAATATGAAATGGCTTTTTCTGTAATTGCCCAGGAGTTGGCGGACAGGACTGGGTCACCTCCAGGGTATAAGTTTGAGCGCTTTCGTCGTAATTACCGCTGATACGCAGTTGCGGAGTTCCTGACTGTGAATACCAATTGCGAAACTGCTGCAGATCGACACCACTGGCATCTTCCATGGCTTTTACAAAATCTTCAGTGGTCACTGCCTGACCATCATGGCGATCAAAATACAGATCACTGCCTGTGCGGAAATTCGCTTCTCCCAGCAATTCCTGAATCATACGCACAACTTCTGCGCCCTTCTCATAAATGGTCAGAGTGTAAAAGTTGGATATTTCCATGTAGGAGTCCGGGCGCACAGAATGCGCCATTGGACCCGCATCTTCAGCAAACTGAGCAGTGCGCAGGAAACTGACATCTTCGATTCGTTTAACCGTACGCGAACCCATATCCGCTGAAAACTCTGCATCACGATAAACGGTGAAACCTTCTTTAAGACTGAGTTGAAACCAGTCCCTGCAGGTAACCCGATTGCCGGACCAATTGTGAAAATACTCATGAGCCACCACCGCTTCCACACGCTGGAATGAATTATCCGTGGTGGTTTGTGGGTTGGCCAGGACGCAAGAGGTATTGAAAATGTTCAAGCCCTTGTTTTCCATAGCGCCCATATTGAAATCATCAACCGCTACGATCATAAAAATATCCAGATCGTACTCGCGGCCATAAACCTGTTCATCCCACCGCATTGCATTTTTAAGCGACAACATCGCATGATCACATTTATCAAGATCCTTGCTTTCCACAAAGATGCGCAGCGTAATCTCCCGGCCGGAGCTGGTGATAAATTTATCTTCGATGTATTCCATATCGCCGGCAACCAGAGCAAATAAATAGCACGGCTTCATGAACGGGTCCTGCCAGGTGACAGATTGGCGCCCTGCTTCATCTTCCTGCTGATCGATCATATTTCCATTCGAGAGCAGGACCGGATAGCGCGATTTATCAGCGACGATAGTGGTCGTAAACCGCGACATCACGTCAGGTCGGTCGAGATAATAAGTGATTTTACGGAAGCCCTCTGCTTCACACTGTGTACAGAACATTTTTTTCGACTTATACAGCCCCTCAAGGCTGGTGTTGTTCTGCGGCTTGATGCAGGTATGACATTCCAGTACAAATTCAGCGCTGGAGTCTCCCTGCAGCGATTGCACGAGTGAGCTGATACTCAACGACTCATCGCCGATAAGGTATTCCTGTGCTGCCAGTTCCCGGCCATTAAGCAGCAATTTCTCCAACACCATATCCTGACCGTCGAGTAACAGACAATCGGCATTGTTGTCGGCCAGTTGCGGGTTACGCCGCATAAACAGGCGGGACACTACGCGGGTAAAGTCCTCGTGCAACTCAAAACGCAGATCTGTGCTTTCAATTAAAAACTCAGGTGCCTGGTAATCCTTTAGATAGATAGTGCTTGCTTGTGTGGTCTTCATGTCAAAACCTGTCGCTGAAAGGTTGCCTGATCAGGCGGAAAATTCAATGTTGTATCCAGAGAAGCGGCGCATATTAATAACGCCTGTGTCGAATATCAGATATTGCCCCTTAATGCCGGTGAGCACCCCTTCCACTGTCGGATCTGTATCAAAATTAAAAGAAGATACTTTGCTGGGATAGGCAATAATCGGGTAATCAATCTGTACCGGTTCAATACCGCTAAGCACACTGATTGCATGAAATCCAAAACGCTGATGGAGATCATCAATATCACTCTGACATTCATTCAATAATCGCTGTTTCTCAGCCAGCAAGTCAGTCTGATGATCACAACCCATCAGCATATCGCGCCAATTGGTCTTATCGGCCACGTGCTGCTTGAATAATACTTCCAGACTGCCACTCTGCAGGCGACTGCGAACCCGTATAATTGCCAGTGCCTGCACCGCCCCTTGATCGATCCAACGTGTTGGCACCTGGGTGGCACGGGTAATACCGACCTTTACACCTGAGGAGTTTGCCAGATATACAATATGGTCCTGCATGCAGAATTCTTCACCCCATTCAGGTTCCCGACAGGTACCTTGATCATAGTGGCATTTCTCGGGATGAATGATGCAGGAATCGCATTGCGCCAGTTTCTGGAAACACGGGTAGCAGTAACCCTGACTGAAGCTCTTATTGGTATGACGACCGCAGTGCGTGCAATTAATCTGGCCACTGAAATGCAGGCGCAGGCTGCGCTGTAACAACGCATTCAAAGGAATATCCTGATTGCCCAGCGGCAGGCTGTAGCTCACCGGACTGTCCAATCTGCTCTTTAATTTCCGTACTGTTCCGCTGGCAATAAGCTCCACATTACTGTCCTTTTAATGTTCTTTGCCTGATTGTTGCTTCCACGTTAAGGCCTGTTCTTCCGCATGTGCCTGTGCGTGCTGGGGACTGTCACAATGGGATTGCTTTGCACTGGTATCGATATAGCCAGTTCGCTCTGTCTCTGGCAGGCAATTCTGCTCATAGGC